>NZ_JBDOHS010000030.1:0-10974 GCF_039832105.1 Dorea sp. YH-dor226
ATAAACTTGGCATACAAGGATTCTCCTTTCGTTAAGATCATTGGTTTTTCGTCAACTCCAATATATCATATCGAAGTGAATCCTTGTATTTTATTTGTTACCTATCTATTGTATCCCAACATTATAAAAATTTAACAAATCGCTTATAATACAATCATATAACTTTACGCATTCCTTACTGACCGTAAAATTCCGATTTATTGCTGACTTTATTATACTTTATTGCCTATCGAAAAGATAGCATATTTTATGAAACTTGTCGGCTGGGAACAGCTTGCAACGCAAGGTGTCCCCAGATGACAAGTCCACAAAAGGGTAGCTGGCGGTAGCCAGCGCAGGGGAAGCGTAGCGTCCCCTGTATGATTTGGAGCAGACCATGACTGCGAAAAATCACAGCCCTCCGGCAAGGAGCCTTCGGAGAACGCAATGCACCAACCTTTGGGTGGTGTATAATTGCGCCCTTAGTAAACTAAGGGGTTTCCGGCTTCTCACGTTCCAGCAGTTTCTTCAATAGTTCCTGCGTGTCCTGCCTGTGAAAAATGAGTGTCAACAACAGCATGACATCATCATCTGTCAGGCGTTCCGGCTCTTGCAGAAAACTTTCCAGCATACCGCCACGAGTACAGAGCCGGTGTGTCCGTTCTTTTCGGGTAAGCTGCTTTAGCTGGTGCTGCAATGCCTTTTCATCATTGATGGCTTTCCGCAGTTTCTTTTCACTCTTTTCCAACTCTCGGTTGAGCTTTTCCAGCTTTGAGGTATCAGGCAAGGGCAGCGTCCTCCTTTCCCGGTATCAGCACATAAATCCTGTTTGGTTCTCCAACGCCCTGACGCACTCGCATGATCAGTCCGGCGGTTTCCAGTTCATTCAGAGAACGCTTGACCGTCATGGGGCTGCGGGACAGGACTGCGGCAATGGCTGTGACAGGGAAGCAGATAAACAGGATTCCGTTCTCGTCCTCCTGTCCGTTGGATAGCATAGCGTCCAACATCCGGCAGTACATGACCTTTGCGGTGCTGCTGACTGGAAATCCTGTCAACGCTCTGGGAAAGGGCATACAGGGCGGCAACGGTGTGCCTATCGTCATAAATTCAAAATTCATTCGGTGTGTTCCTCCTTTTTCTTTGCTCTTTTGGATAAATAACGGGGGCAGTCAACCACAACCGCCCGGAAGCTCTGCTTGCACCCATGCTTGCATTTCCGGCATAATTCGTTGTAAGTGACACGCCCCCGGTCATTGAGGTAAAAAGAAAGCTCATGCTTCCTCTTTTTGCTCATTCTCGGCATATTGCGTTTCCTCCCGTTTTAGTGTATAGTTTCGGGGCGATTTTCGGCAAAATTACGGTCATAGAGCCGTCTAAAATCTCCAGAAGTATCAGCAATAGGGTAGACTATCCCCCTATCAGATTGTCGTGTTTCGGTATCATTTCGGTATCAGTTCGCCAGTTCTCCCCGGTGTCGTTCCTCCCCTGAATCTCACAGCGGCGTATTGCTCCCTTTGGTACGCTCGTTTCGGTCAGGGTTCCTCCATATCCCTGCCAAAAGTCATGGCGCTACATCGCCGGGGAAGCATATCCCACACAGGCTGGTCATTCGATTGGAATAATCCATCGATGAACTACCTGTATCATAGAACATTTTTGTGCCCTGTGCCGTATGTCCACAAAGTAGGAATTAAGGGTAAAAATCAGAAATTTCCACGATTGCGGAAAGTATGATATAATCCAGTTAAGCGGCAGTAATGAAACCGCCGGAAAGGAGCGTGCGCCCATGAAAGGAGCGACAAGCATACAGGAACGCCTTTGGGAACTCCGCAAGGACAAAGGCTTAAATCTGGAAGAATTATCAGAGCTGACGGGCATTTCCAAATCAGCTCTTGGCAGTTATGAAAAAGAGGATTATAAGGAAATCAATCATGGCAACCTTATCACGCTGGCAGACTTCTATGGGGTTTCCGTTGATTATCTGCTGTGCCGGACAGAGAACCGGGAGCAGATCAACACGCCACTAACAGAGCTGCATTTGAATGATGAGATGGTGGCACTTCTGAAAGGCGGTCGGATTAACAACCGTCTGCTCTGTGAGCTTGCCACTCATAAGGACTTTATCAAGTTTCTTGCGGACATTGAGATTTATGTAGATGGGATTGCCACCATGCAGATTCAAAACCTCAACGCCCTTGTCGATACTGTCCGGCATGAAATCATTGAACGGTATCGCCCCGGCGAAGACGACCCGCATTTGAAAGTGCTGCAAGCCGCCCATATCAGCGATGATGAATATTTCAGCCACATGGTTCTTGATGACCTCAATCTCATTATCCGGGATATTCGGGAAGCCCACAAAAAGGACAGCGAGAGTGCGCCCCAGACCACCGTTGCCGATGAATTGAAAGAAAATTTGGAAGCGGTTGAAAATTTCAAGGGCAGTCGGGATGAAAAGCTGGTTGTCCTTTACTGCAAGCAGCTCGGCATCAACTATAAAAATCTGTCAGACGAAGAATTTCGCTGGCTCATTCGGATTCTACAAAAATCAAAGAAAACAGGAACTCCTATCAGTCAAAGGAAAAAACGGTAAAGAAAAACCGCTGTTGCATGGTTGTGTTTGCTTCCATGTAGCAGCGGTTGGTGCTATACTTATTCAGTTAAAATTTCAAAGCGATAAAGTGGAATTTATCTTAGAAATTACAGCAATGTTATTTTGATAAACTTTCAAGAATTGAAATATCATGCTTATCTTTATCTCTTAATTCATAACCTGAATGGAAAACTCTTTGGCCTTTTAAGGATATACAAGGAATTGTTTTTCCTTCAAAAAAAGCACTACCAAAGTAATCTTTTTCAAACTCATACCAGCCACCCTCTAAATCAGCTTGTTTTGAAGTTCCGTCCTCACTTAAAACGAACGGGTGAATGTCTAAGTAACCAAGTTCATCACTATATAACTCTATTCTAACCGGTTTCCAGTCTGTATCAATTTTATAGCCCAGATTCAAAAGCACATTTAACAATTTTTCCGTATGTTGAGCATCAAAATTTATATCTATATCTCTATGAATTCTTGTTTGTTTACCAGCTAAAATATCTACACCCCATCCGCCATCCAACCAGTATGTAATTCCAGTATTTTCGAATAATTCTATTACTTTCATTAAATCTTCTTTTGTTGTTATTTCTTTTCTACCCATACAAAGTCTCCTTTACAACTTCTAATTTGTAATAATCATTCTACCATACCGTTATGAATAAATCATCTCATGTAAAACAATTTCTTCTGCCCGGTTGTGAATGTTATTGCAACGCTGCACCCATTCCATTTGACGGGTACGCTTCAATTCCTCGGTCACGCCCTCGGCAGCTTTCATCTGCTCCATGATGGTGTCTAACCGTTTCTGTGCCTGTTCGTTCAGGTCTGCAAGATATGTCCACAATTCCCCGGTCAGGGTCAATGTGTGTAATCTGGCTGGGCAGACTTCTCTTAAATATTCCCGGTGCATCCGTCCGTACTTTCCGATGGGGCGGTGTTCCTCCGGCAACTTCAAGTCCGGGATGTAGTAATCTCCAACAAGGATATAATCAATTCCGTTTTCTTTTATTCTTGGTTTCAATTCGCTCATGTTCCTTACCTCCTGTGGAAGCAGGCTCGTCTGGTACTAACTCAATCACATCGGTAATCTCACAATTCAGCGTTTCGCAGATACGGGCTAATGTATCCATGCTGATGTGCTTTCCCTCTTTGCTCATGTTGGCAATCATATTTGTTGTCATACCAGCGGCAAGCCTTAAATCCTCTTTTCTCATATCACGCTCTAACAGTGTGTGCCAGAGTGGTTTATAGCTGATGTGCATATTGTTTTCCTGCCTTTCTATCCATACCACCGGAGCGGCTGCCCCGGCAGGAACTTTTCTCTTATTATAGCACCAATCTTGTGAAATCACAATTTATTCTTGTAGCCTGCCGCTGATACCGTCTGGATTGGCTTTTCCTTTCTTTTTGTTCCCTTTAATTAGCCATGAACTGTTTGATGCCCTGGCTCTTAGCACCGGGATTGTCGTTTCCATATCCTTCCAGAAGGTTTACGACACCCCACACGCCAAGACCTGCGCCGATTGCGACTACAAGAGTTTTTAAAGTTGTAATTGCACTGCTAAAAAATGCCATATACATTCACCAAAACTGACTTCTTTCAGGTGTTTACGGGAACGAAAATACACCGACTAAAAAGCCGGTGCACCTAGTGTCAGTTATTCCTTTCCTCATTATTTTCTGTTCATTCCCAAGGTTACTCCGACAGTTCTACATGAATTACTTCCACCTCTTCTTCAGATTTCGGTGTATACTGCGGATTTAACTCTTTCTCAACTTTGTACCGGTTCTTCTCGTTTTCATCTGCAAGAAGCCGATAGTTTTTGTGTTTCGTGATATCATATTTGTCCGAGAAAAATGGTCTGGCACCACGGATCTGCAGGATACATTTTCCTCCATCCATGACTGCAATCTCATCTTCAGTCATCAGCTGTTTACCTGTTTTCTGGTAATTCAATCCAAAAGACTTCTGATTACTCCTCGTCTCCGAAGTGTTATACAGGTCAATGGTTTCCTTACCCAGAAGCTCGCTCATTTCCTTTAAGGTAGTTTTCTCTTTTCCTCCAAGAAATAGTGTGGTATCACAGTTACCCAGAATAGTATCTGCACTATCCTTATACATTGCCTTTAGCTGACTCTGTGACTGCAAAATAATAGAAGCAGAGATTTCCCTGCTTCGGATGGTTGCAATCAGCTTGTCAAACTGAGGAATTTGTCCAATATTGGCAAACTCATCAGCAATGACACGCACATGAACTGGCAGTCTTCCACCATATTCATCATCTGCTTTGTCACAAAGCAGATTGAAAAGCTGTGACTGTAACATGGCAATCACAAAGTTAAAGGTTGTATCTGTATCGGACATAATCAAAAACAAGGCTGTCTTCCTGTCCCCAATCTTATCCAGTTCCATTTCATCATAAGACATGATCTCACGAAGTTCTGCTATATCAAATGGTGCCAGCCTCGCACCACAGGAAATAAGAATACTTTTGGCTGTTTTGCCAGCCGCCATTTTGTATTTTTTATACTGTCTGACCGCAAAGTGCTGCGGATCTCTTTCTTCCAGTTCCTGGAACATCATATCCACTGGATTCTGGTAAGTTTCATCCTCTTCACGGGTTTCGCTTTCATTCAAAAGATCCAGAAGGGTATTCAGATTCTTTTCCTCTTCATCTCCTTCATACCAGATAAAAGCAATCAATGCCGTGTACAACAGCTTCTCTGCTTTCACCCAAAAATCTTCGGAAGCTTTTTCCCCTTCGCCTTTGGTATTAACAATAATTGTTGTAACCAGCTTCAGGATATCTTTTTCAGACCGTATATAAGCAAATGGATTGTAATGAAGCGATTTGGAAAAGTTGATAGTATTCAGAACCTTAATCACATATGGTTCGTGTACCACTTTTCCTGATTTATCTTTCATAATATTTCCATTCTTATCTTTCTTAGGTGGTCCCTTTGCTAACATCTTCCCGCACTCCTCGATCAGAGTGCCTTTCGGATCTGTAATGACCATGGAACAGTTCATCTGCATGACTGACGGCTTAACGAAAAATCGAGTTTTTCCGGAACCACTGCCGCCAATGACCACTATATTTTTATTTCTTGCATACTTTGGCTGTTTAGGTCTACTTTCCATAGTCAATGCTTCTGTTGCTGTTAATGGAATATTCATCCAGGGATCTTCCGACATATAAGGTTTAATATCCTCAGCGTTTCCCCATCTGGCTGAACCATACTCGATTCCTTTCCGGAGTTTCTTTGCATCTGACTGTTTCTGCCATACCAGTAATTTCAGAATGACAGCTGCTACAATTCCTGTCAGCATATCACGCCAGTTAAAACTTGGCTGCAATCCAGTAAGAATCCTGTCTGCATGTTCCATCGCATATAATAGCTTGTTCCCAATATCTTCTCCCAGACTGTTTCTGTAAAGAAATGATGCCCGATTTGTATAAAAAGCAGTTAAGATATATGGGATATTGGTAAGAACCAGTTTCTTTTTATCCAGGGCGGACAGCCTGACCCTGATCTTATTCTTCCATTTTTGCATCAGATTTTTACCGATTTGCTTTTTCATCGGCTCTGCTCCTGATGCCGGTTCTTTACTTTGTCCTTCGATTTCTTTGGCATCATTGCTCTGTAAGTTGCAAGACGCTTGTGAATAGAAGGCTTATTCGCTTTTTGAATCTGTTTCTGGGAAAACTCACGGAAAGCAGCATTGAGGGCATCCTGATCACGTCCTTTAAAAAACACCAGATACATCGGTGGATCTTTACTCTTATCTTTTTTCAAAGCATAATTGATCCCGTATTTTCTGGCATAACGTTCAAAGGACTTGATATTCTTATTTGTGATCTCGATATTGACCATCCCGGCATTTTGTTTTGCCAGCTCTTTTACCGTGACCTTTCCCTGTTTCGGCTGATTCTTCTTCGCTTTCTTCTCTACCGATTTCTGCTTCTGATGACGCAGATAAGCAGCAAGAACCTTTTTCAATAAATCTGCTGTTACTTTGGTAGTCCGAATGCAGAACGTGACCGTTTTCTGAGTTACCTCTTCCTGCATGATTTTCCCTCCTTTCAGCGATTTAACTGCTGTCCAGATCTGTAATCATGGCAACCACCTCCTTCATTCTTTACTCTTCCTCCGCACACAACGCTTTAAAAAATTCTTTTCCTTTTGGTGTAACCAATGTCTGTGAACCAAGATGTCCATTGTTAAAATAGTCTTTTACAATAAACAGATCATTGTTCTTCTCCACCGCATAGGGTAACAGCGTGCCGGATGGACTCCTATATAGAAATCCTCTATTTAAAAGAAGTTTCACAAATTTTCTTTCTGGAAATTCAATCTCTTTTGCCGTCGTTCGAATATTGGTGCATTCTCCTGTAATCATGAAATGATCATAATAATCTGCTTTTGGCTGCATATCCTTTACACGATTTTGCAATTCTCGATTTCGATTGTTTTCTGCCAAAAGTCTCTCGGCAAATTCCAAAAGAAGTTCCGGGTTATCTTTTACCCTGTCTAAAAGATCGGTCTCTAAATATCCGCCTGTTTTCCTAATAGCCGGAAGTACCTCATCAAATACCCACTTCTCAAAATTCTGTGCTGACTTTAAACGACTTTTTGTAATCAGCCGATATACATCTCCCTCTGGAATAAAAATCATTGGCTGTACCCCACCTGATGTAAGGACGCCCCGTTTCAGGGCCCCCTTGCAATGAACATTTATCGCATTTCTTGGTTTTGCATATCCCAAAGCAAATGCTACATCAATTCCAGAAAATAAAAGTCTGCCTCCATCTACAATCATACGGATGGAACCAAACTCCGAATTGTGAAACTCTGTGATTTTATAATCCGTCTTCTCCATCCTCTTCTCCATCCTCTTCTCCTCCTGAACCGGCAAGTAACATCAAACCATTTTCAATGATTGTGCTCCTAATAAACTCTGCTACATTCACGGTTAAATAACCAAGATATTCTGCAAGGAAACTACTATATTCCTCTTCTGTCAACAATTCCTCCAGTGCTTCCAAATGAGCTGTCACTTTAGAAGTCTGCTTTCCGCCAAGCAGCTTGCCTAATATTTCTGTAAATTCCTCTGTGTCACATGACTCAAACATACATAAGATCATCTCCATTGTTGTTTCCAAAACCAAACGATCCATTTTCATTTGCGTCAGCTCTTCCATTGTTTTCATGGCAGTCATAAGCGCATCACTTGTCATATGTTCTGTATTGATTCTTCCTTCTGAATCAACCAATCCTATTGCAAATAATTCTAAAAAGTATTTTCTCATAAATCTTGTCCTCCTATCGAAATGGCATTTCTTGTTCAAGTTCTTCTGGTATATCGAATGGAATCTTCCTCTTCTCTGCTGGTTGAAATCCGTCAGATTCTTCTTTTTTTGTTTTGGCTTCTGCAAACTCTACATTATCCATAATGACTTCGGTATAATAGGATGCAGTTCCAGTCTGTTCATCTTTGATCTGAGAGATTACCAACTCTCCGGAAAGAGCAATCTTAATTCCTTTTTCAAGATATTTCTCCACAAATTCTGCATTATTTCCATAAGCTGTGATCATCACTACAAATGCTTTGCTTGTGCGATTTCTTTTTACTACCAGTGGAAACCTAGATACTTTGGTTTGTCCCTTTTGCGTAGATGTCAGCTTAGTTTCTGGATCTCTGGCAAGTCTACCCATTAAAACAATCGTATTCATTCTTTTTGTCCTCCCTTTCTTCCTGCAACACCCTTCCCTGGTATTTCAAACAGGATAATAATCTGTGCATTTTCTGCACGAAAAAATGAGGAATGGATTCGAACCATTCCCCACTTGCTACAGGATTTCTCCTGTAATATAAATAAGAAAATCTAAGTATTCACATTTGGGCTTTGTCTGTACATATACATCTGATCGTTATCATTCCAGATAACCCGGCTGTAAAAATACAGTCACAGTCTCTGTTTCAGCAGAGGTCCTGTACCCTTCGGTGGTATCATTATTGCTTCGCTCTTCCCGTAGGAGTCTTCGCCTGCACGAGCCGGATTATCTCCGGTAAGCATGTTCCTCAAGATGTATCAGCTCCTTCAATTGTCAAGGTGCAATCGGAAGAACTGTCTGAACCTCTTTTACGTTTGTGATTTTTGGAAATCAGAGGATTTTCAATTTGCCTTCCATATACTCTGTATTGGGAGCGACAAAATCGGACATGATTTTAGAAATTTTTTGAAATTATTTTTTGAAGTGTAAAAAGATATAAAAAATAGTAGAATTTTTCTCTCTGCCGCAAGATGATTTTAGGTCGGTTGAGGGATTAGAAAACGCCGGAAACCCGCATAAACTCTATGTTTTTGCGCGTTCTCGGCGTTTCTTTTATCGCCTGTGTTAGTGGTGCTTTTTCGGTAAATGGTGCCCAAATGGTGCCCAAATCCCACGCGGGGCTATAAAACGGTATAAGAAGCGGTAAAGAGATACAGCGGTTAAAGCTCTAAATCGCTGCTCTTTTTCTTTGCCGCGCTCTTTGCTTTCTTCGGCTCGGCTTTCTCTGCCTTTGCCGGGTCTGCCTGTTTGACCGCCCCATGATAAGCGTCTAAGACTTCTTTTTTGCGTTCAAGCCGCACGTCCACATAACGGGCGGTAACAGCTTCAAAGTTCATAGACAGCCCAAGCGATACGCCGATACCCGCAAGTGTATGTCCTAACACTTCGCCTACGGTGTAGAAGTCGCCTGTCAGTTGGTGCATATTTGTAGCTGCTGTATGGCGCAAATCGTGAAAGCGGATATGCGGCATATCCAAATCTTCAAGCAGCTTTCCAAACTGGGAAGATACCCACGACGCGGAGATAGGGGAACCGTCCGGCTTCGCTACAACAAGGTCATTGTCATAGTAAGGCTTTCCGTCCTTTTCTGCCTGTTCGCGCTGCGCTTCCTGCATAGCAAACTGTTTGAGAAAGAACGGGCGGGCAAGCTCTGTGATAGGCAGCTTTCGCCCGTTGGATTTCGGCGGTGCCATTTCCTCAATGACTTTTGTTTTTGGCGGTACCTTAAAGGGTAGCTGCTCGGAAACGTCAAAGGTGTTGTTTTCCAAATCCACATTGCGCCAACGCAAGCCCAGGATTTCAGAACGGCGCATACCGTAAAGCCCGCCTAAGATAACGGGCATTTCCCAAACGGTACCCTCGACGCGCTGCATAAGGGCTTTTACCTGTTCCGGCGTGTACGGGTCGGGGGTCTTGTCGCTCTTTCCAAACTTCGTAAGCGTGTCCTTTGCTGCGTTTGTTTCGATATAGCGGTATTTCCGGGCATGGCTCAACGCCACGCTCAAAACACGCTTTGCCCCGGCTGCGGTGGACGGTTTCAAGCCTTTGTCAATAATCTGCTGAAACATTTTGTCTACCATAGCGGGGGTAAGCTGATTAAGGGCAACGCCGCCGATATATGGCGTGATGTAGTTTGCAATCGTTCTTTTGTACCCGTCGTAAGTAGAGGGGCGCAAGTTCACTCTTGCATAGCTTTCTACCCATTCATTCAGATAGCTTGCAACGGTCTGTTTCCGCTGTGAAGCGATAGACGCAATCTGTCCCGGATTATGGAGCTTTGCTTTCATCTCTGCTTCATGCTGCGTTGCTTCCTTTTTTGTTGGAAAGCCCTTTTTTGAATAGGTTTTCTTTTCCCCATTCGGGGCGGTGTACTTTATATTCACGTCGTAAACTGTACCCGGCCGCCCGGTCAGTACGCCGTTGCTGTCGCGTTTATTCTTAACCTGCCTTGTTGATATAGCCATAGCTTAACCTCCCTGTCGTGCCGGGGGCTTCGCTGTCGTCTTTGCCCTGTGGTACCAGTCCCAGATTGCAGCGTCAGCTATCAAACGACGGTTTCCATTTTGTATATATTCAAGCTCGCCACTATCCATAAGCTCGCGCAGTTTATTTTCCCCGATACCGCTAATCTTGCTCATTTGCTCAACGGTCTTTAACATAGGGAATACAGGGATAGCGGGGCTTGCTGTTTCCTTTTTTGCCATAGGAAAATACCCCCTTTCATAAATGGCTAAAAAGTCAAGTTACAAAAAGTGGGCTTTAACCGGGCGGCTGTTAGCACAACCTCGCGGGAATTGCACCCCTGCTCATTTAAGGCAGCTTTACCCATTGCCTGCGACGCTCTGAACGCTCGGACTGTGGCTGTAAAGGCTTATCTCCCCTCAATGCGTGTTGTCGCCCGCAAGCTGCTAACTTGCTTCCCGTCGCGGTGTGGTGTGGTATAAAAAAAGTTGACATCTTATTCTCAAGGATTTCATGATAGAATCAAGAGAATAAGGAGGTACTCAAAATGGCACGTAAATATGACCATGAATACAAAGTACAGGCAGTTA
>NZ_JBDOHS010000031.1:0-9302 GCF_039832105.1 Dorea sp. YH-dor226
GCTCTGCTAATGGTGGGCTTCCTCCGATCATCAAGCGCCAGAGATACTATCAATCTTTGGACCTGGCTGCATAGTCAGTGATATCTTTGAGATAAATGTGTCAACCAATATTGACAATATCAAAGGAAGAGAGCGTTATTTCGGCTTTTTATCATAAAAGGGATAAATTATATAGAAAACTGAGACACCAGATAAATAGCTTATCAGAGCAAAAAATTCTTTAGTTTTTGAACTACATAATATTTGCATATACGGAGAACTATTTTATTTCTAAGACAATTCAATCGGCTATAGAATCAAATGACAAACTAGCAGAATTGGGGCGAGAAAATTCAGGATATCCTAATTTGGGGTTCTTAGGATCAGATAATCTTTTGGGAATAGATTACCAGCCAGTAGGTATGGATGAGGTACCAAATTTTCTGGATCGTGATTGGGCGGTTACCTGAGAGCATAGAAGTGAAGGAACATCTTTTGGCGTAAGGCTATTATTGGGCGAAAATGGGTGAAATGAAAAAAGAAAAGAAAGAAGGAATAGCGAATGCTGGGTTTAAAACGTGATACAGTTCAACTCTGCGAACATGAGCAGGCATGGGAAATAGAAGCACAGAATACGATTTTTCGTTTAAAAGAGATACTAGGTGCTGTAATTAAGGATATCCAGCATGTTGGCAGTACATCAATTCCTTCTATCAAGGCGAAGCCGATTATTGATATTGCGATTGCAGTTGATGATTTTGAAGATGTTTTGCTTTTGGAAGAAGAACTGAAAAAGCAGGGGTTTTATTATAGACCCCAAGTGGATTTAGGTGAGCAATTATTATTTGCATCGGGAAGCTATTATGATGGTACCGGTGATCTTCAAACACATTTTATTCATATTGTTAAAACAGGAAGCATGGATTGGAGAAACTATATCAATTTCAGAGATTATCTTAACAGTACACCTGCCGTTGCGAAAGTATATGAAGATTTGAAAGTATTGCTTGCAAAACAAGCACCTGTTGACAATGGAAGAGAAAAATATTTGAGAGGTAAACATGACTTTATCGTGTATACATTAAAAAAAACACTGGTTTACTCTTATCGTGAGAAAATGGTTGATGTGATAATAGACAGACCTATTGGAAGTGTTCATCCGAAATATGAGGATATGATTTATCCATTGAATTATGGTTTTATCCCTAATGTGTTTGGTGGAGACGATGAAGAACTGGATGTATATTTAATGGGAGTCAATGTTCCGGTGAAAGAATATAAAGCAAAAGTAATTGCTATTGTGCATCGGCATAATGATGTGGAAGACAAGCTTGTAGCAGCACCGGAAGGAATTAGTTTTACGAAAATGGAGATAGAGGATGCTGTTAGGTTTCAGGAACAGTATTTTGAAAGTGAAATTGAGATTTTATGAAATTATTGTTGTTTGAGTATTTTTGTAAAAATCTAATGCTGGTGAACATATAATGCATATTTTTGAAGAGGGAGAATTCTTTTGGATATAGGATTAAGTGCGATTACTTCATAGGGAAAATCCTGTTTAATCTTTACACATGAAGGAGAAAAGGAGGAAAATGATATGGAAAAAGCGATGGAAAAACTTGGAATATATGATTTGATTGGAATTATTGCACCTGGCATTATTTCTACATTATGTATATTATATCTATGTCCTGACCTTCTTTCTTATTTTAAATCCTTATTTTGTGATAAACGGATTCTTGATTGTTTCCTTATTGGAGTAAGCTATATCATTGGACTGGCTTTGCATGAAATCGGATCAGTTGCAGAAAGAAAATGGTTGTTAAAAAATGGAGAACCACATGAAATATTTTTGAATCCAGACGCAAATATTATTGAAAATAAAACAGAATTTGAATTATTTTCTAATACGATAAAACAGGTTTTGAAAGAATTAGGATTCAAGCATCATAATCCGACTCCGTCCAATGAAGAAGTTAGAATGGCTTTTCACTATTGCCAGGTAATCAATGAAATGAATGGAAGAAATATAAAATCAGATCGTATAGATTCGTTACATTGTATGAGCAGAGCATTATTTGTATTCTTCTTTGCGGCATTTGTGCTATATTCTTCAAGTGTTTTGATTTTTCAGTATCCGGAAAGAGGAAAAGTTGCCTTGGTAAATGTACTCCTTCTTCTTTTTATTACATTGGTTATGTATCGGAGAACATTAGGACTTGCAAAATATCAAGTAAAAAGTGTTGTCAGAAATTACATAGCAAGTAAAGGCAAATAGAAAAAAAGTAAGCCATGAAAGACTATACAGAGCACACCTGTATAGAGACAAGACATGCTGTAAGATGAGAATTGCCGCTCTATAACTGGAAAGTCAGCTATAGAGCGGCTTTTGACTTTTATAAGAAAGTTTTCCATTCTTTTTTGATGAATGTAATATATTTTTCTACACTGTCATTGACATATTTTCCTTTTTTCCAGACAAGTCCGATCTCCTGGCGGATGACAGGTGTTACAGGGATACCGATGAGTCCGGGGAGATTTTTCATCAAAGATGCATAGAGGAATGCGCCTGCACGATTACAGGTGATAAAGTTTTGGATCGTGTACAACTGACTTGCATGCATGACTACATTGGGTTTTGCTCCGATTCCGTCAAATCTGGAATAAAGGGTCGTGTTTAATACAGAATCAGTATTGAACATGATCAGTGGTTCTTCTATCAGCATTTCTATGGATACCTTTTTTCTTTTGCAAGAGGATGCTCCGGTGAGACGCAGAATACAATCTGATCGGAGAGTATCTGATGATAATTCAGTTGTTCTATTTCATAAAAATTCATGTTTACAAGTGCGAGATCCAGAGTATCCTCAGAAACGAGCCGGGCAGCCCGGATGGATCCGTACTCATATAATTGTACCGGAATCTCAGGATGTGTTTTCTGAAAAGAAATTAACATATCCGGAAAGAATACGGTGCTCAAAAGAGGTGGAATGCCGATGCGTACAGGAGCAATCTGGCGACCGAGATCGTATAGCTCGGAAGAGGTCTGATTGATCGTGTCCAGAAGCTGACTGGCTTTTTGATAAAAAACTTCTCCTTCGGGGGTAAGGGACATATGGTTCCTGGTTCGCGTAAACAGATTGACGGAGAATTCTTTTTCCAGTTCCCGTATGGCATTGGATATGGCGGGCTGTGTCACATATAGCTTCTGGGCAGCCTGTGTGATGCTGTGGTAGCGGCAGACTGCACAAAAATATTCCAACTGAATGATTTTCATGATGTTTTTCCTTTTTTCGTATGTTTTTTTGAACTGTCTGTTTTGATCAGAATCGACAAAAACAGACGATGTATTTTTTTTGAATTATATCATATTTTGTGTTGAAAATGCACAAAAAAACAAAGTATCTTAAGCTTTTTTTATGGGGATATAATTATTGGTGAATGTACAAAGGGAGACTGAATTTATATAATAAAACCGTAACAGGAAGTAATGAATCGGCCGATGATTACTCTTAGAGATTATATAAAAGGAATGGAGGAAAGCAAATGAGTCCATCAACAATTACTTTACTTTTTCTTCTGTTTGCAATCGTCATGTTCGTATTGGAGAAGATACCACTTGGAGTGACATCCATGATCGTCTGTATCGGACTGGTAGTAACAGGAGTACTGGATATTCAGACTGCATTTGCGGGATTTATTGACAGCAATGTCATCCTGTTTGTGGCGATGTTCATCGTTGGCGGCGCTCTGTTTGAAACAGGGATGGCTAATAAGATCGGTGGTCTTGTAACAAGATTTGCCAAGACAGAACGTATGCTGATCGTGGCAATCATGGTGATTGTCGGATTAATGAGTGGAGTGCTGTCCAATACCGGAACGGCAGCTGTATTGATTCCGGTGGTGATCGGGATTGCAGCAAAATCCGGGTATAAGAGATCCCGTCTTCTGATGCCGCTCGTATTTGCCGCTGCAATGGGAGGAAACCTGTCACTGATCGGTGCTCCCGGCAACCTGATCGCACAGAGTGCACTGGAAGAACTGGATCTGGGATTTGGATTTTTCGAATATGCAATTGTGGGCATGCCGATTCTGATCGTGGGAATTCTCTTTTATGCTACGATCGGATACAGGCTTTTGCCGGATCATGAGACAAAGAATAATGAGGCGTTTGATACAGAAAAGGATTTTAGCAATGTTCCTGCCTGGAAACAGTGGCTGTCTCTGATCATTCTTATCTTTACATTACTTGCCATGATCTTTGAAGATCAGATTGGAGTGAAGCTCTGTATATCGGGAGCAATCGGAGCATTATTATTGATTCTGACCGGTGTGATATCAGAAAAAGAAGCATTGAAGTCGATTGATCTCAAGACGATTTTTCTGTTTGGTGGAACACTTTCACTGGCATCTGCACTGCAGAGTACGGGTGCAGGCGAGATGATTGCAGGAAAAGTGATTGGTACACTGGGAGAGAATCCATCTCCGTATGTCCTGACTCTGGTCGTATTCCTTCTGTGCTGTATTATGACGAATTTTATGTCGAATACAGCCACCACTGCACTGATGGTTCCTATCTGTCTGTCGATCGCCCAGGGGATGGGTGCAGATCCAAGAGCAGTACTGATGGCATGTGTGATCGGAGGATCCTGTGCGTATGCGACTCCGATTGGAATGCCCGCTAATACCATGGTGGTTGGAGCCGGAGAATACCGCTTCGTGGATTATGTGAAAGCAGGATTTCCGCTGATTATTATTGCGACAATCGTAAGTATGATCATTCTTCCAATTGCATTCCCGTTTTTCCCGGGATAAAGAAGATCAGGTTACATAATATTACTTTCAATAAGGAGGCAAAAAAATGGATAAAAAACAACAGGTAGAGAAGCTGACCGATTATATGGCTAATTTTGTATCATATATTGGAAAAGTACTGCCGGATGATATTATTGCAAAACTGGATGAACTTGCCGGGAAAGAGGACAGTCCGCTTTCAAAAGTCATCTATGAAACAATGAAAAAGAATCAGGCGCTTGCTAAGGAGTTGAACAGACCAAGCTGTCAGGACACAGGAGTATTACAGTTCTGGGTAAAATGTGGGACGAGCTTTCCTCTGATCGGAGAACTGGAAGCACTGTTAAAAGAAGCGGTTGTAAAAGCGACATTTGAAGCTCCGCTGCGTCATAACAGTGTAGAAACATTTGATGAATATAATACAGGTAAAAATGTAGGAAAGGGAACGCCTACCGTATTCTGGGATATCGTACCGGACAGCGATCAGTGTGAGATCTATGCATATATGGCAGGTGGAGGATGTACCTTACCCGGAAAAGCCATGGTTCTGATGCCGGGTGCCGGTTATGAGGGGGTGACCAGATTTGTTATGGACGTTATGACATCCTACGGAATCAATGCCTGCCCACCGCTTCTGGTCGGTGTAGGAGTGGCAACCTCCGTTGAGACAGCGGCATTGCTCTCTAAAAAAGCGCTGATGAGACCACTGGGAAGTCACAATGAAAATGAGCGTGCGGCATCCATGGAAAAACTTCTGGAAGACGGAATCAATGCGATTGGTCTCGGGCCGCAGGGAATGGGCGGAAAATACTCTGTTATGGGAGTACATATTGAAAATACAGCGAGACATCCTTCTGCAATCGGTGTTGCTGTCAATGTCGGATGCTGGTCACACAGAAGGGGACATATTGTATTTGACAAGGATCTCAATTATACAATCACAACACATTCGGGGGTGGAATTATAATGTTGGAAATCAAAGACGGAAAGAAAATCCTTACAACACCGATCGCAGCAGAAGATCTGGCGGATATTCATATCGGAGATATCGTTTATCTGAATGGAAGCATGACAACCTGCAGAGATGTTGCACACAGAAGGCTGGTAGAAGCCGGAAGAGAGCTTCCTGTGGATGTGCGTGATGCGGCAATCTTTCATGCAGGGCCGATCATCCGCCCACTGGAAGATGATAAGTTCGAAATGGTATCGGTGGGACCTACAACAAGTATGCGTATGGAAAAATTTGAAAAAGAATTTGTGGAAAAAACGGGTGTTAAGGTCATCATCGGGAAAGGCGGTATGGGGCCAAATACCGAATATGCCTGCAAGAACTACAAAGCAATCCACTGTGTATTTCCGGCAGGAAATGCAGTCGTGGCTGCAACGGAAGTAGAAGAGATCGTAGATGCGCAGTGGCGCGATCTTGGGATGCCTGAGACATTATGGCACTGCAGAGTCAAAGAATTTGGTCCGCTGATTGTATCGATTGACACAGAAGGACGTAACCTGTTTGAAGAAAATAAAGTGATATTTAATGAGAGAAAAGATAAAGCGATCGAAGAGATATGCAAGCATGTAAGCTTTATCAAATAAAAAACAAGTAAAAAAAGAAAACCAGATAATTGCCGGATATGACCATACAGAGTGTGACTGCCATGCTCTCTGTATGGTCATTTTTGGAGTCAAAATTGCTTCCTGAAATCATAGATAAAAAATAGTCAAAGAATTTTTACGTCAGCTATTGCCCTAAAGCAAAATAAGTTCTAAACTGATATTAGACTGAAGTACAAAGATAATGAGAGGAAGGCATAATAATGAATTACGAAAAACTTAACGAAAAGATTCTTGAGATGAAAGACGAGATGTTTGAAAGCATAAAAGAAAGTGTTGCCATCTGCAGTGTAAAGGGGGAACCGGAGCCGGATGCACCTTATGGAAAAGAAGTGAAAAGAGCACTTGATCATGCGCTTGCACTCGGAGAGAAGATGGGATTTAAGACCGGAAATGTAGACAATCGTGTCGGCTGGATCGAGTATGGCGAAGGAGAAGAGATGGTCGGCGTACTGGGACATATGGATGTAGTACCACTCGGGGAAGGGTGGAATTATGACCCGCTTGGATGTGAAGTACATGATGGAAAGATGTACGGTCGTGGAGTTCAGGATGATAAGGGACCTACGATCGGTGCGATCTATGCGATGAAAGCGATCCGTGATCTGGGATTACCGATAGACAGAAGGATTCGTGTCATGTTCGGATGCGATGAAGAGAGTGGATCTTCCTGTGTGGAGCATTACATAAAGGTTGGTGGCGAACTGCCGACGATCGGATTCACTCCGGATGCTCAGTTCCCGGCAATCTTCTGTGAAAAGGGACAGTCATTCTGGTTTGTTACGAAGAAAATGGAAGAAAAACCGGAGATCAAGGTCCTCTCTATTGAAGGAGGAGAAGTACCAAACGCTGTAATACAGAAATGTACACTTATTGCGGAAGGGGAACTTGCTGTAGCAGAAAAAGATTACATTACAGTGAAAAAAGAAGATGGAAAGACAATCGTAACGGCAGAAGGTGTCAGTGCACATGGAAGTACACCGGAACTTGGAAAGAATGCTGCAATTCGTCTGTTTGATGCGCTGAAAGAGAACCATTTTGGCGGGGATCTTCAGAAGTGTATCGACTTCATCATGGAAAAGATCGGATGGGAGACAGACGGAGATGCTATGGGAATTCGGTTTGAGGATGAAGAAACCGGAAACACAACTGTAAACGTCGGAGTCATCAGATACGATGGAGAAGAATTCTATGTAGCTCTGGATATTCGTTATCCGAAGAATACGACGGAAGAATATATTGTTTCAACTGTGACCGGACAGATCGAAAAATATGGAATGAGCATAAAGACAGATCTTCATAAGCTCCTGTATGTACCGAAGGATTCTGAACTGGTTCAGAAGCTGACCAAGGTTTATTGTGAACAGACCGGAGATATGGAGGCAAAACCAATTGCGATCGGTGGAGGAACTTATGCAAAATCCTTCGAGAATATGGTTGCATTCGGACCGATCTTCCCGGGAGAAGAAGAAGTAATCCATGCACCGAATGAATATGCAGTGATGGATAATCTGGTTCGTTCTATTCAGATCACAGCGGCAGCAATGTATGAACTTGCACAGAAATAACAGATTCTGTGTGTAATCAGAGGCAGAAAAGAAGGAGAAAGGCATGTTTAATTTTAATTACTATGCACCGACAAAAGTGGTATTTGGAAGAGGTGCGGAAGCGCAGACAGGCGCACTGGTAAAGGCACAGAACTGTAAGAAAGTACTGATTCATTATGGAAGCGGAAGTGTAAAACGTACAGGTCTTCTGGACAGAGTCAAAGCATCATTGGATCAGGAAAAGATCGCTTATATTGAGCTTGGCGGCGCAGTTCCGAATCCAAGACTTTCACTGGTATATAAAGGAATCGAACTTGCCAGAAAAGAAGGTGTGGATTTTATACTGGCAGTAGGCGGAGGAAGCGCAATCGATTCGGCAAAAGCGATCGGGTACGGACTTGCCAATGAGGGAGATGTCTGGGATTTTTATGAGAAAAAGAGAAAAGCACAGGGATGTCTTCCGATCGGTGTGATACTGACGCTGGCGGCAACCGGAAGTGAGATGAGTGACTCATCCGTGATCACGAAGGAAGAAGGATGGATCAAACGGGGATACAGCAGTGATTACTGCCGTCCGAGATTTGCGATCATGAATCCGGAGCTGACCATGACGCTGCCGGATTATCAGACAGCCTGCGGATGCACGGATATTCTGATGCATACGATGGAGAGATATTTTACCTCCGGAGGCAATATGGAGATCACGGACAGTATTGCGGAAGGACTGATGCGGACCGTAATTGCCAATGCACATATTCTGGTAGAAGATCCTTCCGACTATGATGCGCGTGCAGAAGTGATGTGGGCAGGAAGCCTGTCGCATAACGGACTTACCGGATGCGGCAATGACGGTGGTGATTTTGCTTCTCATACACTGGAGCATGAGATCGGCGGTCTCTATGATGTTGCACATGGTGCAGGACTTGCTGCGGTATGGGGAAGCTGGGCCAGATATGTTTATCGGGATTGCCTGCCGCGTTTTCGTAAGTTTGCAGTTCGTGTCATGGGAGTGTCGGAAAACGGCAGTGATGAAGAGATTGCATTAAAGGGAATCGAGGCGATGGAAGAGTTTTTCCGGGAGATTCATATGCCGACTTCCATAAGAGGGCTTGGAATCGATCCGTCAGAAGAAGACATTAAGCTGATGGCTCACAAGTGTGCAGTTGCGACCAGAGGCAGCAAGGGATCTGCGAAAGTACTGCATGAAGAAGATATGTATCAGATCTATAAAATGGCACTGTAATAAGTGAATGTTGGGATACAATAGATAGGTAACAAATAAAAAACAAGGATTCACTTCGATATGATATATTGGAATTGACTAGAAACCAATAATCTAAACGAAGGGAGAATCCTTGTATGCCAAGTTTA
>NZ_JBDOHS010000032.1:0-6620 GCF_039832105.1 Dorea sp. YH-dor226
TTATAGATGCTTTTTGACGTAAATACCACTATTTTTGTAACAAAAAACTTCCACCCAGTGGAATTTAATCCTACAAGGTGGAAGTAAGTCTTACAAAGTGGAATTAACTTTTACAAGTGACCTTTTCTTCAAAAAGCTTCTGGCAGTCTCCAGATCTTCCGGCGTAGTAATCTTGATATTCATATAAGATCCTTCAAAAAGCTTTACCGGTACCTGCATCTCCAACTCCACCGCCATAGCATCATCTGTTACCTGTATGGACTCTTTCCTCATCATCCTGGAATATGCTTCAGTAATCAGTTTCGTTTCAAACACCTGCGGCGTCTGTACATTCCAGACATATTTTCGTTCCGGCGTATTTACCGCATACCCATCTTCATCAACAATTTTAACCGTATCTTTGCTTGGCATTCCCGCTACACAGGCCCTGTGTCTGCTTACAGTGTCATAAGCGCGTTCCAGTATTACCTCATCCACAAAAGGTCTTGCACCGTCATGTATAAATACATATCCGTCTCCTGCTTTAGCGCAAAGGGCACCATTACGAATGATTTTTAAACCATTCCAGACAGAATCATATCTTTCTTTTCCTCCCGGAACAATTGCTCTTACTTTTGAAAAGCCATATTTTCTTACGATTTCATCATAGACATAATCTTCTTGTCCGTGACCGACCACCAGAATCATATCATCTATAATATTTGATTCTTCAAATACATGCAGCGAATAATATATGATCGGTCTGCCCTGAATTTCAATATACTGTTTCTGTATCGGCGCGCCCATACGCTTTCCCTGACCTGCCGAAAGTACGATCGCCGTACAATGCTTTTTTTTATTCCTTTTTTCTTCCATGCCGTGACTCCTTCCGCACACTCCTTATCTTTCACCAAGCTTCAGATTCGGAACGGCATTCAGATCCCATCCGCTTCTTGCCCCATTGATATATTCATAATAAGCCGCCACGCCTATCATCGCCGCATTATCCGTACAGTAAACCGGGGACGGATAATAGAATTTTACGCCTCTCGCCTCACATGCTTCTTTCATAGCTGTTCGAAGAGCACTGTTAGATGCTACTCCTCCCGCAATTGCAAATTTATCCACATGATATTCTTCAACAGCATGCATTGCATTTGCCACAAGTACGTCCGTAACTGCTTTTTGGAAAGATGCAGCAATGTCTGCCTGATTATACTCTTCCCCTTTCATCTTACAGCCATTAATGTAATTCAGCACTGCAGATTTCACTCCGCTAAAGCTGAAATCATATGGTGCATCCTCTACATGAGCCCTTGGAAACGGAATTGCATTCGGATCCCCTTCTTTGGATACTTTATCGATCTTCGGTCCTCCCGGATATCCCAGACCAATTGCACGTGCCACTTTATCAAATGCTTCTCCTGCGGCATCATCCCGGGTTCTTCCAATGATATCAAATTTTCCATAATCCTTTACCCGCACCAGATGTGTATGACCTCCGGATACCACTAATGAAAAGAACGGAGGTTCCAGCTCCTCATGCTCAATAAAGTTTGCCGCAATGTGCCCTTCAATATGATGCACTCCCACTAACGGCTTTTTTGCAGCGTATGCGATCGCTTTTGCCTCTGCCACACCGACAAGGAGTGCTCCTACCAGACCCGGACCATATGTGACTCCGATTGCATCAATGTCATCCAATGTTACATCCGCCTCCCGAAGGGCCGCTTCTATCACCTGATTGATTTTTTCAATATGCTTTCTGGAAGCAATCTCCGGAACCACACCGCCATACAGAGTGTGAAGCGCAATCTGTGATGAAATAATATTAGACAATACTTCCCGTCCATTTTTCACTACGGATGCTGCCGTTTCATCACAGGAACTTTCAATTGCCAGAATTAAAACGTCTTTCTTTTCACTCATCTTGTATTCTTCTCTCCTACTTTAATCAGAAAATACCAGTTCCACCGTACGTCTGTCTTTCGCTGCGATTGTATTGGGGAATATTTCTCTGACCTCATCTATATATTCTTCCGGTTTCGTCAGTGATGGGCTGTAATGCGTCAGCCACATCTCCTTTACTTCTGCTTCTTTTGCAATTCGTGCAGCTTCATAGAACGTCATGTGCTTATACTCTTTTGCTTTTTTCTGTTTATCCTTTTCTCCGTACATTCCTTCACAGATGAAAAGATCAGATGCATATGCATTTTTCCGGATGGAATCTGTCGGACGGGTATCCGTGCAGTACGTAAGCTTGATTCCCTTCCTTGCCGGTCCTAATACCATGTCCGGTGTGTAGATCTTTCCATCTTCTTCCACCGTCTCTCCTTTTTGAAGGATTCCCCAGAAACGCTGCGGAATCTGCGCCGCATTAGCACGCTCCACATCAAATTTCCCGGCACGGTCCACTTCAAGAGTATAACCGTAACAGGTAACATTGTGATTTACACGAAACGCTTTCAGTCGATATCCATTCATCTCAAAAGTTTCTTCCTGATCCTTGATCTCTATACACTGAATCGAAAACGGAAGTTCCGGCGCAATCACACGAAGTGCATTCACCACCCGCTCCAGCCCCTTCGGGCCAATCAGAGTAAGCGGCTCCGTCCGGTCTGCATTTCCCATAGTAAGAAGAAGTCCCGGAAGTCCGCTGATATGATCTCCATGATAATGCGTAAAACAGATCACATCGATTGGCTTAAAGCTCCATCCTTTTTCTTTAATGGCAATCTGCGTCCCTTCGCCACAGTCAATCAGTACACTGCTGCCATTGTACCTCACCATCAGTGATGTAAGCCACCGATACGGAAGAGGCATCATTCCTCCAGTTCCTAACAAACATACATCTAACATATCCTACCTCGGTTTCTCTAATTTAATCAGAAAACTGTCAACCAGTTCATCATAACAGTCTTCACACAAATCAAAGCAATCCACCTGGTTATCCTTTCCGGAATGATACCCCCATCTTTTTTCAACTTCAAGAACATCTTCCTGGGGAATCCCCCCTGTCACCGGGATTACTTTTCCACATTTATTACATATTATCTTTTCTACTTTCTTTATTTCTTTTATCTCTGTACTATATTGGCGCATACAAATCCTCCTGAACGTATATCTGATTCATCTGTCGCTACGCCTCTATTATATCTGCCACTCAGAGCGTTGCCCAGTGGAAAGCTCTGTAAAGACTTCCAGTTATCTGCCAGTCTCAAGACTCATCAGGATCGCATTCTCCGTTGGATTCTCATAATACTTCTTCCGAATCCCATCTTCTGCAAATCCATGGCGCCGATAAAAACGAATTGCCACAGAATTACTTTCGCGGACATCCAGCATAATTTTTGTAATTCCGTCCCGTTCACAACAACAAAACAATTCCTCCATCATTCTGCCCGCCACACCATGACATCGTCTGGTTTCCTCTACCGCAATTCGTGCAATCTCTCCCTCGTCCAGTACATGGTAAAAGATCAGATACCCAACAAGCTTCTCCTCCTGCCATGCTCCCAGAATCAGTGCATGCGCCTGATTCCATGTATCCTGGAGCCCCTTCCTGCTCCAGGGATCCGGGAATATATTCTGCTCCAGCCGTTCAATATCCGGAAGATCTTCCTCCATAACTTCGTGAATCTCCAGCATCTTTTATGCTTCCTCCGTCATTTTCTCAGTTACAGTGCCTCTATGTCTGCTATCAGCTGATCTACATATTCTTCTTTTGTTGCCCAACTGGTGCAGAAGCGCACGGCACTGTGTTCCGCATCCACCTTTTCCCAGAACCCATACGCATACTTTTCTTTCAGTTTCTCCAAATGTGCATCCGGAAGGATTGGGAACTGCTGATTCGTATAAGAGTCATAACGAAGCGCATATCCTTTCTTCTTAAAAGCTTTTCTCAGACGCATTGCCTGTTCATCTGCATGTCTGCTGATCTTAAAATACAGGCCATCCGTAAACAAAGTATCAAACTGTATTCCCAGAAGACGCCCCTTTGCCAGCATGCCTCCATGGCGCTTAATCATATATCGAAAATCCTTTTTCAGTTCCGCAGCGGTGATCACAACCGCTTCTCCAAACAGGGCCCCTACTTTCGTTCCTCCAATGTAAAAAACATCTGTATATTTTGCAATATCTTCCATTGTAAGATCTGACTGTTCCGACATCAGACCATATCCCAGTCTTGCACCATCCAGAAAAAGCGGCAGATTCATATCTCTGCAGACTTGATGCAATTCCTGCAGTTCCTCTCTGCTGTATAAGGTTCCGTTTTCTGTCGGATGTGAAATATATACCATTCCCGGCTGTACCATATGCTCATGGTCCGCATCATTCCAATGTGCTTCACACATTTCCCGCACCTGCATGGCAGTAATCTTCCCGTCTTCACTTTTGATTGGGAGCACCTTATGTCCGGTAGCTTCCACGGCTCCGGTCTCATGCACATTAATATGTCCCGTATGTGCCGCAATCGCTCCCTGATAAGGCCGCAAAATCGCGCTGATCACGGTAACGTTAGTCTGAGTACCTCCTACAAGGAAATGGACATCTGCCGTATCATCTTTACAAAGCATCCTTATTTTTTCTCTCGCACTGTCACAATATGGATCCATCCCATAACCCGCTGTCTGTTCATAATTGGTCTCTTCCAGTCTTTTTAAAATATCAGGATGTGCCCCTTCTGCATAATCACATTGAAATCTAATCATTTCCCAACCTCTCTTTTCTTTCTCTTTCGGCCTGAGATACCCGAAGATAATCCGGCTGATGTTCTGCTGCACTTTCTGTTCTTCCCTCTTTGTAATACTGAAGTCCGAGAGTTCCAACAGAAGCCGCCCTCTGGCGATTCATATTCGCCGGCGCAAACGCAATATTCTGTCCATGCAGGATCTTCTCTTCAAGGACTCCCCGGAACACAGGAACTCCGTCACCAAGAAAAGTCACTCTTCTTTCCTGCTCCCTCAGGTATCCGACAAGCCTCTTTCCAAGATCCTCTATACTGATTGCCATCTGATCTTCCAGCACTTTCAGACAATTTCCCTCAAACTCATAGATTCCTGTATACACCTGTCCTCTTCTGGCATCCATGATCGGACACACAATGTCAGAAGAACCGCAAAGATTATAAGCAAGCCCTTCCAATGTCGGAATGTGAATCAACGGTTTGTCCAGCGCAAGACCCAGTCCCTTTGCCGTCGCAGATCCGATACGTAGCCCCGTAAAAGAGCCCGGCCCCGCAGCAACGGCAATTGCATCCACGCTGTTCAGATCCAGTTCTGTCATCTTCACAATCTCATCCAGCATAGGCAATAATGTCTGAGAATGTGTTTTCTTATAGTTCACGGTATATTCCGCAATTACCTGGTCATCCGTCATTCCATCTTCCACAACAGCTACGCTTGCGACCAGTCCCGAGCTGTCCAATGCTAATATTCGCATACACTTATCCTCCGATAATCATATCCTTTTTCCAAATCCTTTTCGATCTTCACTTCCGTATAATGTTCCGGCAATATCTCTTCAATCAGATTGGCCCACTCAATCAGGCTGACACCTTCTCCATAGATATAATCCTCATATCCAATCTCATCCATTTCTTCCACATCACCGATCCGGTAGACATCAAAATGATAGAAGGGCAGCCGCCCTTCTTCATATATCTGAACAATCGTAAATGTCGGACTGCTGACTGCCTCTTCTATCCCCAGTCCTGCCGCAAGTCCTTTTGTAAATACTGTTTTCCCAACTCCGAGATCTCCTACCAAGGTGTACACCTGCCCTGCTTTTGCCTGCTCACCCAGCCGGTACCCCAGATCGTATGTCTCTTTTTCACAATTCGTTTCTATTATCATAATATACATTCCCTCTATTTTCTTTTATCAAGCCTGCGGATTCTGACCGCCGGCGCCGGCATGTTTTTATAGATCAAGTCCACAATCGGCGTATAATTGTCCTCTATCTGATCCACCGGAAGAATAATTGCCTGCTTCTGTTCATCAAACAACATGATGATACGTTTTTTCGAAACAGCCTTCTTAAACTTTTTCCAGGATGCTTTTCCGCTGTCCTGCGGAGTCGTCGTTGTCACTCCGCTGTCTTCAAACTCATAGATCACCGGAATATTCAGCCGTCTGGAACTGCTCATCTGTTTTCTTACTTTCTTCTTGATCATATACGGGAATACAACCAGTAAAACTACTGCAAATGCGGCATACAAAGCCATCAGTCCCATCCGTCCCTTAACTGCAAACACGATGGTTAACACAATATTGATAACTGCCAGTACTGATACCAGGACTCCTGCACCACTTGAATAGATCTGATAAAGCATAAAATCCGTCATGGACTGAACATCCATCCTTACTTCAACCTTTACAGGCATAATTTCACCTCTCCCGCATAAAAATCCACAAAAAACAGTCTCTGCCGGTTCATTTTGTACATTATAACACATCTTTTTTTCTTCTGCTACTCATGTTATACTAAAACTAACAGTTTAACAATTCAGGAGGTACTCGGGAGTTTGACAGTTAAACAATAGGAAAAGTACTTGCAGGCCGCATAAAACCTGCTTTTTTTGTGTCAACTTTTTGGTTTTATTGTATTGTATTTTATTGCAATGTATGGTATAATGTGGA
>NZ_JBDOHS010000033.1:0-4618 GCF_039832105.1 Dorea sp. YH-dor226
GCTGTTACACAGATCCAAAATCAAGTTCGCTCCAGTTCAAGAAAACTACTAGCTTTCTTATCCCTTTTACTGTTATTAGGTTGACATTTTCATGTCTTCGTTCTGAATTTTTCTCTTAAAGAAATCTTCAGGGTTGTTGTCTATTATTTAATTATCAAGGTTCTTTGCTGTCTCGCACGAGTCAGCTTAAACATAATATCATGTGTATTTTTATTTGTCAAGACGTTTTTTAATCTTTTTTCGATTTTTTTCAACATCTTTTTTCACACACAATATCTGGCATTTTGCAACCGTTTTTCTTCTATATATGCTGCGCATGCCTCGGCCATAAAAAACTGTCTGAAACTTTTGTCTCAGACAGTCAATACTGACCAAACGGAGAAAGAGGGATTTGAACCCTCGCGCCGGTCACCCGACCTACACCCTTAGCAGGGGCGCCTCTTCAGCCTCTTGAGTATTTCTCCAGCAGAAGTTATTATACTAAACCTTATTCATCTTGTCAATCACTTTTTTATTTATTTTCTCACAAGCATAGATATGGTTCTATTGTACTATTCTTCTGTATTATTTTTTATTACATTTTCTATCTCACTTTTTACTATAGAGGCAATCTCTGTTGTTTTCATATCTTTATAATCTTCATAATATAATGGCTTCAGAAAATGAACCTGAACTGTTACCGGACTGACAGTATTTGTATCAAACGGTTTAAATGAATCAATCAGTGCAACCGGCACAATCGGACATTTTGCCTTTGTCGCTGCTTTAAAACTTCCTCCTTTAAAATCTCCGGGATGATTGCCATTTTTTGAACGCGTTCCTTCCGCAAATATCAGATAGTTTCTTCCTTTTTTTACTTCATTTGCCACATCCACAATTACCTGCATCGCCTGACGAATATTTTCGCGATCCAGCATATAGGCTCTCATACATGCAAATACCTGTTTCAGAAACTGTATATTGGCAACCTCTTTTTTTGCAACAACAGAAAAAGGCTGAGGACATACGTCAACGATCGCCAGAACATCATATAATCCCTGGTGATTTGGGAAAAACATAAATCCATTTTCTTTTGGAATATTTTCCAGACCGTGTGCATCTATCGTAACATTTCCACCTTTATTCGCTCTGTGACATATAAATTGAAGCATTTTATAATGTTCTTCTTCTGTATACTTTTCCACATGATGTGCATGATAACATAATTTTATCCACATGATTGGAACAAGAAGAATATTGCGAAATACCATTAACAATATTCTTTTCATATCTTTTTATACTCCTCCATTGCAGTTTCATATAGATTATTACCCTGACAATCTACTACAACGATTACAGGAAAATCCTCTACTTCCAGTTTTCGAATTGCTTCTGTTCCAAGATCTTCATAGGCAACTACTTCTGATGATTTAATGCATTTTGACAATAATGCACCTGCTCCTCCTACTGCTGCCAGATATACACTTCCATTTCTTACAATTGCATCTAATACTTCTTTACTTCTCTTTCCTTTTCCTATCATTGCTGTCAGTCCCAGATCAAGAAGTTTTGGTGCATACTTATCCATACGGCTTGCTGTTGTAGGTCCTGCAGATCCAATCGGCCGCCCCTCTCTTGCCGGTGATGGACCCATATAATAAATTGCCTGATTCTTTATATCAATCGGAAGATCTTCTCCTTTTGAAAGTGCTTCGTCCATTCGTTTATGTGCTGCATCTCTTGCAGTATATATGGTTCCTGTAATATATACATAGTCACCGGCATGCAATGAACCGGCAATTTCCTTCGTAATTGGTGCTTTGATATGCTGATCCATACTTATACCTCCCTGATAATATGTCTGTTTACATGACAGCAGATATTGATTCCAACCGGAAGCCCTGCTATATGTGTTGGATAAGTATTCACATTGACTGCAAGGGCAGTCGTTGTTCCTCCAAGCCCTCCCGGCCCGATTCCAAGACTGTTGATCTTTTCAAGCATCTCTACCTCCAGATCCTTTACCCATGGAATGTCTGAATGAGAACCAACTTCGCGAGTCAATGCTTCTTTTGCCATAAGTGCACATTTTTCAAATGTTCCCCCTACTCCGACTCCTACTATCATAGGAGGACAGGCATTAGGACCTGCATCCTTTACCGCCGTCAGAATTGCGTTTTTCACACCTTCTATTCCATCTGCCGGTTTTAACATAAACACACGACTCATATTTTCACTTCCAAATCCTTTTGGAGCAACTTTTATCTTTACTTTATCACCTTTTACAATACTATAATGAATAATTGCAGGCGTATTATCTTTTGTATTTTCACGAATAATCGGATCTCCTACTACAGATTTTCTTAAATATCCTTCCGTATATCCCTGACGTACGCCCTCATTTATCGCATCCTCTAATATTCCGCCTTCAAAATGAACATCCTGACCAATTTCAATAAAGATAACAGCCATTCCCGTATCCTGGCAAATGGGTATCATATCCTCTGCCGCAATTTTTAGATTTTCCTGAAGCTGATTTAAAATCTGCTTTCCGAGAGGTGATTCTTCTGTATCAACCGCTCTTTTCATCGCTGTATCCATATCTTTAGAAAGAAAATGGTTTGCTTCTATACACATCTCTTTGATATGTTTTGTAATCTCTTCTACGTTGATTGTACGCATTCTTTTTCTCCTTTGCGAATAGAATCTGTCTTCTATAATTCTACTCTGTCTGAAACGAATATACAAGATATTAAAAAAATATAGGACGATTACAAGACACACAATTGTAAAAGCCCTATATTATGCCATCATATTTACTCTAATTCTTGAATTCCGGGAATTGATGTCTGTGCACCCTTTTTCGTAACTACAATACCTGATACTTTTTGTCCGAATGCAATTGCTTCCTCTATCGATTCCTCTCTGCTTAATGAAAGTGCAAATGCTGCTGTAAAAGAATCTCCAGCCGCTGTTGTATCTACAACAGGAACTTTTTTAGTTGGAATTATTTTTTCTTCTTTATTCGATACATACAGACATCCTTTTTCACCAAGCGTTACAATCACTGTTTTCACGCCTTTCCCAAGCATTTCTTTAGCACCTTCGATTAACTCTGTCTCTGTTGTCATTGTTCTTCCGGTCAATACCTCTAATTCTGTCTCATTTGGCTTAATATAGTCAATCCCCTTCCAAAAATCATCGGGAAGATCTGCTACTGCAGGTGCCGGATCAAGAATAACCATTTTTTCTTTTTTTACAGCGATTTCTTTTACATATTTAACCGTTTCAACAGGAATTTCCAGCTGCATAATAATAATGTCACTTTCATCAATAAGATCCATATTCTCATCAATCATTTTTTCAGTGACTTCTCCATTAGCTCCTGAAATTACGATTATGGAATTCTGTCCTTCCTCATTCACAGTAATATAAGCCTGTCCGGTATGAACACCTTCCAGACGGCAGATTCCCTTTATATCAACATTCACACTTCTAAGGTTATCCAACATGGCATCTCCAAAAGAATCTGCTCCTACAGCTCCAAGCATCGTTACATCGCCACCCAGTTTTCCTGCTGCATATGCCTGATTGGCCCCCTTTCCTCCCGGTATTAATGATATATCCGTTCCCATAACCGTCTCGCCTGGTTTTGGCATACGAGGCGTCTTTATTACAGAATCCATGTTTAAACTTCCTATTACTAATATTTTCTTCATTTTACAACCTCAATTCATCAATAATTATCAGATTATTATTTTAGATTATACCATACCTGTATAATATGCTGAAGTGAAAAGTTTATTTCCACTTTGAAAAGAGAGAAAAGAAAAGTGGCAATTACTCTTACAAAAATGAGTGATTGCTGCTTTTTTTGTTTTATTAAGTAGAAATAAGTGTTACACTAAACGATGCAAACAACAGGCTACTAAAAAAGAAAGGATTTTTGGACATGACAAAAAAGCGGACTTTAGTCGGTATTTTTAAGCTTGTAGGACTAAATTCCACTTGCTGTGTATGATATTTACTTTCTTTGACAGCCGCCTGTTGTTTTTTGCTTAGGTAGTTTTCCTTACTTGTTTCCCTGCTTGAGCAGGTATGGTTTTAAAATGATTTGATCTTTTTCAATCGGATGGATGCCGAAAGCCAGCAGTTTTTCGTATAGATCCTGATACATAAATTCTGTCAGTTCCAACGGACTTTTATTGCCAAGCAGCTCGCAAGGGGAAGAGTTTACATGGCTGAGGACCAGATTCAGCTCGGACTGGCCGGCCAGCCCGAGTTCTCTCAGATCCGTTCCTTTTGGAAGAATATAACGGAGTTCTATATGTTTATTTTCCAGCGTGCCTTTCTGCCCTGACTGCATTGGATCGCAGTAAAACACCCTTGTCCGTCTTGAGCCTGAGCCATCGCAGGCAGTCTCCATGGCTTCGGCGGCAGAAAACTCCGTCCCGCGATCAGTCAGTAAGACATGGACATATTTGCGGAACAGTTCTGTGCCAAGAATGGATTCCAGTATGTCAATGCCTTCTTTCATGGAAGCGGAGGTTTTCTCATTGTGGTATAAGGACAGGAGGATGCCGGCTCTCACAAATTTAAATGTCTGAAGGAAAGGACCGTTTGTCTCGTCGTTATAGAC
>NZ_JBDOHS010000034.1:0-3293 GCF_039832105.1 Dorea sp. YH-dor226
AAAGGAACATATGTAACTGGAGTCGAAAGTGGTTCCCAAACTCCGGAATCAGCGGCTCTGTTCCACCGGAATGGTGGCTCTCAAATCCCGGACTGGTGGCTCAAAGAGAGCCGGAATATTCACCCATCTAGATTGCTACTCGCAAATATTACTAAAATCATAAAATGATGATATTGTAATACGCGGGTGGATCTTGCTCTTAAAATATGCAAAATAAAAACCTCTGTATCTATTAGCTTCTAATAGACACAAAGGCTTCAATAGATTATCAATATTAAATTTGTTTGATTCTACAAGAGAGCAAGATCCACCCCAGTAATACAATATCACAATTTTTGCTCTATTGTATTTCTACGGGATTATGTCTTGATAGGGATTTTGATTCCCCATACCCTTGATACAGACGTCAGGGATGTCTACTGACTTTCACATAAATATAAGCGCAGCAGTCGAAAATAGATTGTCAAAATATTTTTAACATCTCCACTTCATATAAGCAGACAGAATATACACAAAATAGCGTTTGATGCTTTAATATTGATATCGTTCATGTTTATTTTTCTCTTATGTGAGAAATAGTTGCATTAATAATTTTATTACTGCCATTCAATCTTCACTTCGTATTCACCTGTTGGACTTGCCAACATTCCACCAAGTACCGTTTCAGCATTACTTTTCGCAATATCCAAAACTCCTTTTTCAACAGCTCTATCAATCATTTTATCTTTCAATTCTTTTTGAGCATCATTTAGATCTTCCACGCTGATTGGATTAAAGATATTATTTGATTCATCTAATTTCTGAAAGGAATCATTATCGATATCTGCCCCAGTGATCTCTACTTCTGGTAATTTTACAATGATTGTATCTCCACTTTCTACTACCTCCGCCTTAGTAAGATCTTTAATGCCCGCTTTTACAGTGCCATCATAGGATATAATAAAACTCTTTTCTGTAAAGGGAATTTCCCAGTCTTTAAATTTTTTTGAATCTGATTTCGTCAATACATCTGTGCATAAATAACTTCCCGTATTAAGTTCTGCCGTTGCTTCTAATTTTTCTTTGACCACTTCAACATTAGTGATTGTTTCATGTTCACTCTTATTTAAAATATTATCCACAAAATGATTGTACAACAAATATCCACCACCACACAGCAAAGCTACAACTAAAATAATTGATAATATTTTTATTGCTACTCCTTTAAATATATCTTTCATATCTCTTTTCTCCTTCTCTTTAGTAAATCCTAATTACAAAAACGCAGTAATTAAGCCAAATAAAGCAAACAAACAAATTACAATGCTAATAATTATCAAAATTGCTTTACCTGTGCCTTTTAATTTCTTACTGCATATCAAAAAAACAATTCCGATAATCAACAAAACCACAAACAACATTAATGCAGACATATTTTCTCCTTCCGTATTTTCTGTAACACTCTTTATCTTTTTACAAGTACATTTTCACTATTAGTAATTTATTTTCAACACATAATCCACTTACTGTTCGCTTATTACAATAAGAGAACAAATGATTGAAAATTATATGTGCTAACGAATCTCAATTGAACTAAAAACCTATTTCATATTCCAAATATCTTCTGGATTCATTCTGAGTTTCACTTAACACCGTTGCATTTCCAGTACATTTCATTCCCTTTAGAACCGCATCAATTTTTATCGCCTCACTCTCTTTCAAACCGGAAGAATTGCTGAGCTTTAGCATAAATTTCTGATGAAGCAACGGAGCATGCTCATTCATTCTCATTTCTACAAGGCCATTTATGCTTGGGTCATATTTCATATATTTCAATTTTGGCTTTACCGGAGTATGTCCTGGGCATTCCATCTCCGCTGCAATTTCTACTGTTGAATACTTCTTATTTTCATTATTTTGTTCTACGTCAATGGATGCTATTGGCTTTGCAGTTACTTTTTTACTTACTTTCTTTTCCGAAAATGATGTTTTTTCTTCTTTGTAGGTAACTTTGAAATGCTTTGCTCCAAGATCCTGTGCAATCTTTTGCAATTCGCTTATACGTACCTGTTTCAAATAATTAAAGTATTCATCAAGAGCAATATAAGAATCTCTATCACTTGGATCCACATAATAAAACTCACTGTCACAATCCGGATAAAATGATAAACCGTATGAATCTATAGAATCTCGAAAAATATTTACGATATGCAGTCCTTTTTGATCAGACAGAAAACCAATCGAACCTTTGCACACCTCGCTTTCTGCATGTTTCTTATCTCTATCGGTTATTCTGATAAATCTGGACATAAGAAAATCAGTATCATTTAAAGTTTCTAAAAATATCGGCTGCAAAGTTTTCAATTCTAATTGACGTGCTTTTTCATCTGTAGTTTCCTTTAACGTCTGAGCACCCTTTTTCATAACATTTCCAACAGATCCAGCGATTACAGAAACATCTTCTAAATCAAATTTACCATCAGCATTCTGATCCGCCACTTGAATTGTAATATCTTTTGATTTCTCCAAAAAATCTTTTGCATTTTTCCCCACATTTAAAACTAATTTACCAAACTTTTTCTCCATCGTTTCCTTAAGACAACTACTATCATCTTTCCCCTTTCAATTTACTCTTTACACAAGATAACATTCCACTTTACTTAAACAAAGTATACCATCTATATACTTACAATTCAATCCAGACAATTGAAAACCTCATCCTTCATTCTTCTATATTTACTGCACCATCCCCACCCCAATTATACTCTAACACGTACAAAAGCATTGCCACTTTTCCGACAATGCTTTTATATCCTCCGTAAAATACTAAATGCCATATGCTCTACTTTTCGCCATTTACAACTTTATATATTTAAAATCCTGCTTCCTTAAGCGCATTGTTAATCTGTGCCTCTGTATAACCATAATATCGCATCATTTCTGTGATTCCGCCTCGAGATTGTCCCGATGAATTTTGCTTTACGTACAGGATTGCCTGTTCATCAAAATCCACATCCATATGATCAACTGCAAATGTTGCATCTTCTACACTAAAATAGTCAAATCCAACCAATACATCATTAATCAAATAATCCCGTGATACATGCCAGAAATTCTCTTCTTCATATGCCCGTATTACCGCATTTTTCTGACTATTCGTTAATTCTATGGTATAATCTTTTGTCTCTAATTCTGATATTGTCAATATTGGTTGACACATTTATCTCAAAGATATCACTGACTATGCAGCCAGGTCCAAAGATTGATAGTATCTCTGGCGCTTGATGATCGGAGGAAGCCCACCATTAGCAGAG
>NZ_JBDOHS010000035.1:2216-2615 GCF_039832105.1 Dorea sp. YH-dor226
TAAGTCTTGCTTCTGTACTTTTAGTTCGCTCCAGTTCAAGAAAACTACTAGCTTTCTTATCCCTTTTACTGTTATTAGGTTGACATTTTCATGTCTTCGTTCTGAATTTTTCTCTTAAAGAAATCTTCAGGGTTGTTGTCTATTGTTTAATTATCAAGGTTCTTTGTTTTCATTTGCGACAGCCATATTAGAATATCATGTTTGTCGTTTTTTGTCAACAAGTTTTTTGAAAATATATTTTATATACCTTCAAAACTGCATACAAGAAATCATCCATTTACCTATCACCTTGCTTGGTCATGCCCTCGACCGATTAGTATCAGTCAGCTCCATGTGTTACCACACTTCCACCTCTGACCTATCTACCTCGTCGTCTTCAAGGGGTCTTACTACTTACGT
>NZ_JBDOHS010000036.1:0-2586 GCF_039832105.1 Dorea sp. YH-dor226
TGGATATTCCGTTGCGGCGGAGCCGCCAGTCCGGCGTGGCGAGAGCCACCTGTCCGGACTAACGGAGCCACATTTGTTTAGTGTTTATAGTTACTGTGCCTGAGACGGATCCAGGCCATAAACCTCTCTCATGGATCTGTCCTTGGTCTTATCGATGTACTCGATATTGATCTTGTAAGAATCATAGGAGATTCGGTCCATGATGGCATCTGCAAGAGTATTTTCACCATTGCAGATCTGGCTGTACCAATCCTTTTCTTCGAACTGTGAGCAGAAGATCGTGGACGACCTCTTCCGGCGTTTATGAATCAATTCAAAGAGATTCCGAGCCTCAGATTCAGAAAGCTTCATAAGGAGCCATTCATCAATGATAAGCAGTGTAGGTTTGGTGTATTTCTTCAGTATTGAAGGAAAATTTCCCTCTTCTCTGGCTGCCTGGAGTTCAAGGAGCATATCCGGAAGGCGGACATATCTGACAGTGTAATACTGCTTGCATGCTTCCATGCCAAATGCACAGGCCATGTAGGTCTTTCCACTACCGGTTGCACCGGTGATGAAGATGTTCCTGTACTCCGTGATGTATTCACCGCGGGCAAGTCTGGTGATCAGGGACTTGTTCAGCTTTCTGCCTGACTGATAGTCGATTCCGGCAATGCTCGCATCAGGCTGTTCCATACCTGCATCCTTGATCAGTTTCTTCAGACGATTGCTCTTGCGGGTTGTATATTCAATGTCGACCATCATGCCAAAGCGATCCTCAAAGGGAACTTCTTTCATGGTGGTGTCATTCAGTTGATTTCGAAATGCGTCTGCCATAGGAGTCATGTGCATTTCAATGAGTTTGTTGATGGTTGCTTCGTTTGTCATGATCGATTACCTCCATAGTATCTGGCGCCTCTTGTGATTCCGCGTGGTGCTTCGTTTCCCGGCTCTTCTGGTTGTACGTCATCCGGAGATCCCTTCATGACGATCAGAAGATTTTTGATACTTTTGTAGCTGGGTTTTCCCGTGTAGGATAAAGCCTTTTCACAGGCCTTTTCCAACTGTGCCGGCGAATACTTGTCTGCCAGTTTCAGCAGTCCCATACAGCTTCTGTATGACTGCTGTTCAACCCTGCCCGAGGTAAGGATCGCATCAACTGCTTTGCTTGTATTTATACCAATCGAATCGGCCCATTTGCGGAAACGGTCACCATTCCATTCCAGATATTTCTGATGGTCATCCGGCATGTGTTCCGTAACAGTAGAGTACTGTCCGGGACGGCCGTAAATCCTCCGGTGGGAAGCGATTCGTTCATGATTATAGAAAACTTCAATGGTCGTGCTTGTTACACGCACATCCACCTTATTTTTGATATACTGATAAGGTACAGAGTAATACATCTTATCCACCGAGATGTGGTAATTAAACTGCACGGTGGCAAGTTTCCACTCTGCGATTTCAAAAGGTGTAGCAGGCAACGGCGCCAGTAATGGCTTTTCTTCCCCAAGAAATAAACTGAGCCTGCTGCATTCTTTTTTCTGGAACTTTCTCGCATTGTGTTCATCAAGCTTTTGCCGGATTGCATCATTCAGTTCAGCCAGTGAAAAGAACTGCTCGTTTCTCAATGCGGCAGTGATCCATGTGGAGATTACTCCAACAGACCCTTCAGCATTCGGTTTGTCCTTGGGCTTCCGGACTCTTGCCGGAAGAATGGCAACATTATAATGCTCAGCCATTTCATAATAAGTTTTGTTAAGAGCCGGAGTATACCATGTGCTCTCTTTGTGATTGACAGCTGTTGTACAGTTATCAGGAACAAGCACAGGAGTTACTCCTCCAAAGTAGGCATACATGTCTGCATGTGCTTTGATCCAGTTATTGGTGCGTTCATTGATAAATGCTTTGACAAATACATACTGGCTGTATGTCAGCACGCCGACGAAGAGCCATGCATCAGTGATCTCACCTGTATCAGGATCGATGATGTGCGCCGGATCCCCGGCCCAATCGACCTCGATCTGTTCCCCTGGTTTTCTGGGGATATGCATGGTTGCGCGCCGTTTCTGTTCATCCTGCTGGATATGCCAGCAGAACTGGGAATACTGGAGTCCGTCATCGCCAGCCTGACGACATTCCTCCATGTACTCATACCAGAGGAGTTTTTTGTTGACTCCGTTCCGCATCAGTTCTTTACGGATATAGTCAAAGTCCGGCATGCGTTTATTGGTAGCCGTTTTCTCTTTCGGAAACATGATTTCCCCGAGAGCGTTGTCTGTCATTCCAAAGTCAAGTGGCCAGGTGAGATTTAGCTCATCTGCACGTTTAAGGACTTTGCTGACAGTGTTTCTGGAAACACCTGCGCTCTGCGCAATGTTTCTTTCGCTGAATCCCAGACTTTTAAGTCTGAGGATTTCACGATACTTGGTCATAATCGTGACCTCCTTTATCTGTATTCACACCTGATGGTGCGTAATTACAGTATAAAGGAACATATGTAACTGGAGTCGAAAGTGGTTCCCAAACTCCGGAATCAGCGGCTCTGTTCCACCGGAATGGTGGCTCTCAAATCCCGGACTGGTGGCTCAAAGAGAGCCGGAATATTCA
>NZ_JBDOHS010000037.1:0-1935 GCF_039832105.1 Dorea sp. YH-dor226
TCTCATTTGTAAAACTTACTTCCACCCCTAACTAACCTGATGTGGAACTTACTACTTCCAAACATCAGGTATGGAAATTACTTATTCTTAATGCTATCTTATTCCTGTTCATCCATCTCTAAGCTCCGGCCGGAATTGGAGAAATATATGAATAAAAATAAACATTTAGTTTTAGATGAAAGATACGTAATCGAAAATTCTCTTAATAAAAACATGAGTTTTAAAGCTATTGGCAGACTGATTCTCAAGGACTGTACCACTGTATCCAAAGAAGTGAAATCCCATATCGTATTCGAAAAGAAAGGAGCTCCTTATAAACCTTTTAATGACTGCCTAAACAGAAAGAACTGTTCCCATTATGGTGATGTATGTTGCTCTTGCAAACGTCATAAAAGCCGAAACCAATGCAGTTTCTGTGGTCGTTGTACAACCTCTTGTGCGGATTATTTCAAAGAGAAATGTCCCAAACTTTCCAAGGCTCCCTATGTATGTAATGGGTGTGATCTGTTACATAGCTGCACCCTTGAGAAAAGATTCTATAAAGCTCTTACAGCACAAAAAGAGTATGAATTGGTGCGGAGCGAATCACGTTCCGGCTTTAATCTCTGTGAAGAGGAATTAAAACAGCTGGATTCCGTAATCAGTCCTTTACTCAAAAACGGTCAATCTATTCATCACATACTTGCTAACAATCAGGACAAGATTTCCTGCTGTGAAAAAACAGCTTATATTTATGCTGATCATGGACTTTTTTCTGCCCAAAACATAGATATGCCCAGGAAGGTCAGGTTTAAGCCCAGAAAGAAAAAGTCAGTTCCTCTCAAAGTTGACAAATCCTGTAGAATAGGCAGAACCTATGACGACTATATCGTTTACAGGAATGAGAATCCTTCGCTCCCTGTCGCTGAACTCGATTCTGTAGAAGGGATAAAAGGTGGCTCTGTATTACTTACCATTCACTTTGTACTTCCAAAGCTTCAACTGGCATTTTGGCGCGAAGCAAATGACTCTAAATCTGTGACTGACATATTTAATCATCTATACAAATTACTTGGTTTTGATAACTTCACCAAACTATTTCCCATATGTCTGGCAGACAACGGAACCGAATTTTCTGATCCTTTTGGTATTGAAGTTGACTCCGATGGTGTGATAAGGTCTCAGGTATTTTATTGTGATCCTTCTTCTCCCGGTCAGAAGGGTGCTTGTGAAAACAACCATGAATTTATAAGAAGAATCATTCCAAAATCCACGGACCTCGGGCAGTACACTCAGTCACAAATAGGTCTCATGATGGACCACATCAATTCCTATGGAAGACCTGAACTTGGTGACAAATCACCTTATGAAATGTTTGAATTCTACTATGGCAGGGAAATATTAGATTTACTTGGTATTCATAAAATACCTGCAAACGAAATAATTCTTAAACCGGAATTACTGAAGCACAGATAAGGAAAGCAGACCACCACACTTTATCTTTGTGCGTTGCACAATTCTATCCTTACTTCGCTTGTTGAATACTATTCTGCTGAGAATTAACTGTGTCAAGGCTGCCGCAGGCACCTTTTTTATAAGGCCTTGGCCTTGACACAGTTAATTTCATCGGATAAAAATCACCCAAGCGAAGTAAGGATAAAGATTTCTGCGGCTGCAGAAATTTCCTTATTAACATTAACAATAAAAAGGCCGGAGTCCTGCGCATTGGATGAGTTCCATAACGTTCTTTCAGGGGTGGAATTCACTAACTCTTACCAGGACAACGTGAATTCGACTTCTCATTTTGATGCGCATTTTTCCGGCTTTTGGCTTATTATAGATGCTTTTTGACGTAAATACCACTATTTTTGTAACAAAAAACTTCCACCCAGTGGAATTTAATCCTACAAGGTGGAAGTAAGTCTTACAAAGTGGAATTAACTTTTACAAGTGACC
>NZ_JBDOHS010000038.1:0-1364 GCF_039832105.1 Dorea sp. YH-dor226
TGGTGTGGTATAAAAAAAGTTGACATCTTATTCTCAAGGATTTCATGATAGAATCAAGAGAATAAGGAGGTACTCAAAATGGCACGTAAATATGACCATGAATACAAAGTACAGGCAGTTAAGTTAGCAAAAGAAATAGGTGGTGCTAAAGCTGCTAAAGAATTAGGTATCCCGGAGGGAACTATCCATACATGGCTGAAAGCAGTTAGAGCAGGCACATTGGATATTGGCGATGGTGCACATACTCCAGAAAGTGCGATGAGTCTTGCTGAGGAGCTTGCGATGCTCCGCAAACGCGTTAAGGATCAAGATAAAGAAATCCGGCGTCTGAAAGAGGAAAATGAATTTCTCGAGGAAGCAAGTGCTTTTTTCGCAGCCAGCCGTCGGAAGTCAGCAAGAACCAAAGAATGAAGTTCATTGCCATAAAAACGGAAGACGGCGTGATTAAGGGGAAACTCTCATTCTACTGCCGGATGCTCGGTGTCAGCCGCCAGGGTTTTTACAAATATCTTGCTATTAAAGATCGTCCCTGGAAATATCAGGATCTCGCTGATGCTATGAGAGCGATTAATTCTGAGGATGAATGCAATGATACCTATGGGCGTATTCGCATGTATCAGGCACTTCTCCTTAAGAATCTGGAAGGACTCAAAATCCCCAGTGAGCGAACTGTCTACAGGGTTATGGATGAAATAGGCCTTAGCCATCGGCCAAAGCGTAAGCCAAATGGTATTACCAGAGCTGATCGGGAAGCGCGTAAATCGGATGATCTTCTGAAGCGAGATTTCAAATCCAATAAGCCACTTGAAAAATGTGTAACTGACATCACAGAGATCAAGGCTAAAGATGGAAAACTGTATGTTTCAGCTATCTTTGACTGCTTTGATTCCAGTGTCCTTGGTCTGGCGATGGAAACCAACATGAAAGCAACTTTGTGTGAGCATACCCTGGATAATGCCTATCTTGCATATCCTAATCTGCGAGGCGCCATTTTACACTCTGACAGAGGAACACAATATACCAGTGAAACCTATCGTAAGGCTCTGGCAAAATACGGTATTATTCAAAGCATGAACAGTGCTGGTGGCAGGTGCCATGATAATGCCCGATGTGAAAGCATGTGGGCCAGAATGAAAAGCGAGCTTCTCTATGACCGCTACAATACGGAAACTATGACCACAGAGGAACTGAAGGTTCTCATTTGGAGATATTTCATCAGTTACTGGAATAACAGGAGGATCTGCTCTGCTAATGGTGGGCTTCCTCCGATCATCAAGCGCCAGAGATACTATCAATCTTTGGACCTGGCTGCATAGTCAGTGATATCTTTGAGATAAATGTGTCAACCAATATTGACAATATCA
>NZ_JBDOHS010000039.1:0-1251 GCF_039832105.1 Dorea sp. YH-dor226
TAACGGAAGGAATATGAGAAATCCTTCCAAGTAACCTGCAAATTGATCTACAAGTGGTCAGATAAAATGAACTCGCGGTCAGCTCATCCGAGCTGGCCGGTCAGTTCGACCGAATTTAGCAATTTGATGCTATAGGTATTTACATTCATTTTTATAAAATGTAGATACCTATTTTTGTGCAATTGATTTTTCGCGAAAAAAACATTTTCTTTCATGGAAGAATGGAAAATATAGTCAATTCTTCCGGAAAAAGTCTTTGACTGCACGTGGCGTGCAGTTATAGGTTAGAAAGGGAAGGTATAGATGTATGACATTGCGGGAAATTTGTGAAACACTTGAGGTATCCAGAAGAACTGTTCAAGGGTATGAGAAGGCGGGGCTAGTGACTGCGACGGGGCGAAATAAGTATGGATATTTACTTTACGATGATACTGCCAAATTGAGAATTGCGAAAATTAAGTTTTATCAGCAGTTGGGATTTACGATTAAGGAAATCACAGTCATCATTGATGCACCAAACGTTGTGCTAAAAGCAGCTCTCGAACGGCAGGTTCAGAAATTGAGACAAGAAAAGGCAGAAATAGGTGAGCTGATTGAAAAGGCAAATCAAATGATTGCCACGTTGTCAAACGAAACTAACAATTAGAAAAGGAGAGATAGAAAATGAAGGAAAAAAAGAAAACAGTTATAACGGTCGTGTTAGTTGGTATTTCATTAGCAATAGCAGGAGTAATAGCAATCTATACATGTTATCACAGATGGAATGATGCGACATGTACAAAGCCGAAAATCTGTACTATTTGTGGAAAAACTGAGGGAGAAGCATTGGGACACAAATGGAGTGATGCGACATGTACAGAACCACAGACTTGCTCTGTATGTCATGGAACAAAAGGGAAGGAACTGGGGCATGATCCAGATACATGGTCGACAATAAAGGAAGCTACATGTACTGCAGTCGGAGAAAAGGAAACTACTTGTAAAAGGTGTAAAAAAAGCTTGGTGGAAGAAATCCCGATGGTAGATCACCTGCCAGGAGAGTGGACGGTAACAAAAGATTACAAAATAAATCGAGACGGAACTGTAACACCAGGAACTCAGGCAGTATCATGTACTGTATGTAATACAGAATGGTGTGGTATAAAAAAAGTTGACATCTTATTCTCAAGGATTTCATGATAGAATCAAGAGAATAAGGAGGTACTCAAAATGGCACGTAAATATGACCATGAATACAAAGTACAGGCAGTT
>NZ_JBDOHS010000004.1:0-206318 GCF_039832105.1 Dorea sp. YH-dor226
ACGCCCCATATCTGATGATTTATGTCAATTCAGAAACCATTCTGAATAATGACCGTTTTTTCTCTCCTTATATGAGGAGAGTTATCCACATCATAGAAAAAAATCATTTAACAATTACCTATATATCACTAGTTTAACTGTAGCAGAGGTGTGCATAAAAAGCAAGGATGTTTTCAGGAGAATGACTGTAAAACTGAAAACAGTAGCCAAAATGCTAAAAATGTTGTAGAATGAAGCTATGTATAATCGCATACATAAGGAGGAACATATAATGCAAAGAAAGAGGATATTAAGTGTGCTGGCAGTTATGCTGGTATGCATTTTCGCATTATCTGCATGCAAGAAGCAGGCAGGCAAGCCGGTAGATAATGCGATTACAGAAGATACAGAGGAAGAAAAAGAAGAAGAGGAAGAAGACGTACTGGTATTTGGATTTTCGGCAATTGATATGGAAAATCCATATTTTATAACATTAGAGAAGGCAATTAAGGAAGTATTGGATGAAAGTGAGTATCAGTTGATCACAAAGGATCCTGCATCAGATGTAGAGCTTCAGGAACAGCAGATTCAGGAGATGATAGATGAAGGAATTGATGCAATCTTTCTGTGTCCGGTTGATTGGGAAGCAATCACTCCGTCCCTGGAGGCTCTGAAGGAAGCGGGTGTGAAGATTATCAATGTAGACACGCAGGTAAAAGAAATGGATTATGTAGATGCGTACATAGGCTCGGATAATCAGAAAGCCGGAAGAATCTGCGGAGAAGACCTGATTGAAAAGTGTCCGGATGGCGGAAAGATCGCTATTCTGGAGGCGACTGCTCAGAATTCAGTCAATGACCGTATCACGGGATTTGAAGAGGCTATTGCCAAAGCAGAGAATGGCTTTGAAGTGGTAGCAAGAGAGAATACCGACGGAAGTTTTGAAAAGGGGCTGGAAGGTGCGAAAAAGATCATAAGTGAGAATCCGGATCTGACTGCGATCATGTGTGGAAATGACCAGACAGCGGTGGCGGCTAAGACAGCACTCAACCTTGCCGGGATGGATAAAGTTCTGATATACGGTGTGGATGGGTCGCCGGATATCAAGAAGGAACTGAAGAAAACCGGCAGCCAGATTGCAGGGACTGCAGCGCAATCACCGATCAATATTGGAAAGACCGCTGCTAAAGTGGCAATCTGTATGATGAATGGAAAAGACTATGAAAAAGAAACATATGAAGATGTATTTATGATTGATGAAAATAATGTTGATATGTACGGTGTAGATGGATGGCAATAGAACAGGGAAGGCATCACTTCAGGAGGTAGCAGCAGAGCTGATGCGCACTTGAACAGGAGGATATGACATGAAACAGATACAGGGACAACCATTACCAATAGGAGTTACAGTGAACGATAATCAGGTGAACTTTGCAGTAGCGGTTCCGAAAAACAGGGAGTGTCGGCTGCTTTTGTACCGGAAAGGGGAGCAAAAGCCATGTGATGAATATGAGATGGAGTTGTCCGTGGGAGAAGTGCGTGCGCTTGCGTTGCAGGAGATAGATCCATTGGAATATGAATACAATTATGAAGTGGACGGAGAGGTCATGGTCGATCCATATGCCAGAGCCATTGCAGGCAGAGAAGAGTGGCAGAATAAAAGAAATGTGCAGGAGCATGAAGTAAGAGGCGTTCTGGTAAATGATACTTACGACTGGGAAGAGGACCGGCCGCTTCGGCTCCCATATCATCAGGCGATTGCCTACAGCCTTCATGTGCGCGGATTTACCAGACATTCCTCCTCACAGGTGAAGCATAAGGGAACATTTCAGGGACTGATTGAAAAGCTTCCTTATCTCTGTGAGCTTGGAATCAATCAGATCCACTGTATGCCGGTCTATGAGTTTGAAGAATGTACGCCAAACTGCAATTACTGGGGATATGGAAGTGCGTATTATTTTGCACCGAAGAGTGCATATTCCAGTACCGGAGATGGAGTGAATGGTCTTAAAGATATGGTAAAGGCATGTCACAGGTGCGGAATCGAGGTTGTTCTCGAGATGCCGTTTTCAGATGATATCTCCAGACAGATGATGATTGAATGTCTGCGATATTATGTAATGCAGTATCATATTGACGGATTTATCGTAAACCCGGTGCTTCTGTCCGTAGATGAACTTCGGGAAGATCCGATCCTCAAAGGTACAAAGCTGCTGGTACATCAGCTGGGATTTCAGACAGCCATGCGCCGTTTTTTAAAGGGCGATGAAGGCATGATCAATGATGTGATATACTGGCTGAAGCATCATGCTGAAAAACAGGATTCGTTCAACAGTATTTCCGGTCAGAATGGATTTACTCTTAATGACCTGGTATCATACGACGGAAAGCATAATGAAGCCAATGGAGAAAATAACCGGGATGGTTCGGATTATAATTTCAGCTGGAACTGTGGAGCGGAGGGGCCGACAAGGAAAAAGGCGGTTCTGGAGCTTCGAAAAAAACAGATTCGCAATGCATATTTTCTGGTGCTTCTGTCTCAGGGTACGCCGTGTATTCTTGCAGGAGACGAGTTTGCAAATACGCAGAAAGGCAATAATAATGCATATTGTCAGGATAATCCAATTGGCTGGCTGGACTGGAAAAAACTGGAGAAAGAAAAAGAGCTGTATGAGTTTGTCCGCGACCTGATCCACATCCGCAAGAAGTATCCGATCTTTGCACCGGAAAAAGAACTGTTGGGAATCGACCGTTCATCCTGTGGAGTGCCGGATGTGTCTTATCATGGGGAAAATGCATGGCAGGTGCAGTCAGAGGTATCAAGCAGACAGCTTGGTGTATATTACAGTGGCGCATATATGGACAGTGAAGACTGGTTTGTTGCTTATAATATGCATTGGCTGGAGCATTCCTTTGCGATCCCGGCATTGCCAAAGGGGAAAAAATGGTATCTGATGGCATCTACAGATGAGGGTGTTCTTGATGAACCTGTATTGCTGGAGGGTCAGCGTATCATTGATATTAAAGAGAGGACGATTATGGTTATGATCGCCCGGTAGAGAATTGGAAAGTGGAATGAGGCAATTATGAAAGCATGGCAGCATTTGCGTACAATTAATCATCATAAATATCTGGTAATGAAACATTGTTTTAAGGTGGGGTTATACAGACAGGGACTGCTCCATGATCTGTCCAAATATTCACCGACAGAGTTCTGGGTGGGATGCAGATACTATCAGGGCAACAGAAGTCCGAATAATGCAGAACGGGAGGCTACCGGATATTCGAAGGCGTGGCTTCATCATAAAGGAAGAAATAAGCATCATTATGAGTATTGGATTGATTACAGTGTGAATCCGGAGGAGGGAATCGTGGGGCAGAAGATGCCAACCAGATATGTCATTGAGATGTTTATGGACCGGATCGCGGCTTCCAAGACTTATCAGGGAGATCAGTACAGAGATTCTCATCCCCTGGAATATTATGAGCAGGGTGCGGCAAAGCTGGGCAATATGATCCATCCGGAGACTGCGGCTCTGTTACATAAGCTGCTTAAAATGCTGGCAGAAGAGGGAGAAGAAAAAACATTTTCCTACATCCGAAAAAAGATTTTGAAAAATAATAAAAAAATGTAAAATACTTGTTGACATTTTTGAATGAGTGATGTATTATATATTTCGTCAGCGCGAGAGCGACAGACAAATGCGGAAGTGTCGGAACTGGCAGACGAGCAAGACTAAGGATCTTGTGATCAATGCGATCGTGTGGGTTCAAGTCCCATCTTCCGCAGTAAACCCAAGCAATAGCTTGGGTTTTTTTGTGTGATTTTGTATGAATGAAGTATTATATAGTGTATAATAAAGGAAAGGGTTACTAAAACGGATTAAGACGGAAATTAAAGGAAGTGTTTCATAGCGAGGAGGAATGGATGATGTTAGAGAAGCTGGATCTTACGAAGTCGATGGGAAAGTCGGAATATAAGGAGAAGATGGTGGAACTTGAGGCCAGGATCGGAAGACTTCAGAGGGAGTGCAGAAGTCTTGGGATTCCGGTTATGATCGCTTTTGAAGGATATGGTGCCTCCGGGAAGGGACTGCAGATCGGAGAACTGATTCAGGCGCTGGATCCGAGAGGATTTGAAGTATATGCTGTGAAGAATGAGACGAAAGAGGAGCAGATGCATCCTTTTATGTGGAGATTCTGGACAAAGCTTCCGGAAAAGGGCAGGATTGCAATCTATGACAGCAGCTGGTACCGGAAGGTTCTGGTGGATCGGTTTGATAAGAAGACGAAAAAGAAAGATCTTGACAGGGCGTTTCAGTCGATCTGTGCTTTTGAAGAGCAGCTGACAGCAGACGGAATGGTGATCATCAAGATATTCCTGGCGATTGATCAGGAAGAGCAGAAGCGAAGGTTTGAAAGACTTTCGGAATCTCCGGAAACCGCGTGGAGAGTCAGCAAGGGGGACTGGAAACGGAATCAGAAGTTTGAAAAGTATCAGGCAATGAATGAAGAGATGCTGAACCGGACGGATACACAGTATGCACCGTGGCATATTGTGGAGGCAACAGACCGAAGATATGCGACCGCCAGAATCTATGCTGTCGTGGCTGACCGGTTGGAAGAACAGGTGAAGCTGGTAAAAGAGAGAATGGAACAGGAAAAGGTACAGCAAGATCGGGGGACAGAGAATCCGGAAGTAGAACGAGAGGCGTCCGGTCAGGAAGGGCCGGAACAGGAACGGGATCAGAGGGAATCCATTCTTGCAAAAGCTGATCTGAGTCTGTCCTACTCAAAAGAGGAATATAAGAAGCGGCTGATGGAGCTGCAGAAGCGGATGGAATTGCTCCATGGAGAGCTGTACCGGAAAAGGATTCCGGTTGTGATCGGTTTTGAAGGATGGGATGCAGGAGGAAAAGGCGGAGCGATCAAGCGTCTGACGAGAAAGATGGATCCCAGAGGATATGTGGTTCATCCGACGGCTTCTCCGACGGAGAGAGAAAAGGCGCACCATTATCTGTGGCGTTTCTGGACCGATATGCCAAAAGCAGGACACGTTACGATATTTGACCGTACCTGGTACGGACGGGTGATGGTTGAGCGAATTGAAGGTTTCTGTACAAAGCAGGAATGGCAGAGGGCTTATAAAGAGATCAATGATATGGAGAGAGATCTTACGGATGCAGGAGCAATTGTTCTGAAGTTCTGGATGCAGATTGACAGGGATGAGCAGGAGCGAAGATTCAAGGCGAGACAGCAGAATCCGGAAAAACAATGGAAAATTACGGATGAGGACTGGAGAAACCGGGAGAAGTGGGATCAGTATGAAGAAGCGGTAAATGAGATGCTGATCCGGACATCTACACCGAAAGCTCCATGGATCGTTGTAGAGGGAAACTGTAAATATTATGCAAGAATTAAAGTGCTTGAAACGGTAGTAGAGGCGATTGAAGCACGTCTGGAACAGGAAAGGAGCGACCGCGCATGACGATAAGAGAACAGCTGGAGGCAAGAGAACTGGAATATCTGAGTCCTTATGCTTCTCTGAGCAGCAAGTCGATGGGAAGGGAGCGGAAGGAGGAAGAATGTGATATACGTCCGGTATATCAGAGAGACCGGGACCGTATTCTTCACTGCAAGTCCTTCCGGCGCCTGAAACAGAAGACACAGGTATTTCTGCTTCCGAAGGGAGATCACTACAGAACGAGACTCACCCATACGCTTGAAGTGTCTCAGAATGCGAGGACTGTTGCAAAGGCATTGCGTCTGAATGAAGACCTGGCAGAAGCAATCGCGCTGGGACATGATCTGGGGCACACACCTTTCGGACATGCGGGAGAGCGGGCCCTGAATGCTGTGTGTCCGACCGGATTCAGGCACAATGAGCAGAGTGTCAGAGTTGTGGAATGCCTGGAAAAGCAGGGAGAGGGCCTGAATCTGACATGGGAGGTCAGAGACGGGATCCGCAATCATAAGACCAGCGGCACACCACATACACTGGAGGGACAGATCGTGCAGCTTTCAGACAAGATTGCCTATATCAATCATGACATTGATGATGCGATCAGGGGAGGAATCCTGAAAGAGGAGGATATTCCCTGGGAGTACCGGAGTATTCTTGGGCCGACGACCAGAGTCAGACTGGATACGATGATACACGATGTGATTATCAGCAGCATGGATCAGCCGGAGATCAGAATGTCACCCGGGATACGTGAGGCAGTGATGGGGCTTCGCCGATTCCTGTTCGAACACGTCTATGAGAATCCGGTGGCTAAGGGCGAAGAATCAAAAGCAATCAATATGATCACGAATCTGTATGAATATTATATCCGGCATGAAGAATTGCTGCCGGAGCAGTTCCGGAGTAATATGGAAGCCGGAAGGGCAAGCCTGGAACAGACGGTGTGTGATTATATCGCGGGAATGACGGATACATATGCTGTGAAAAAGTTTGAAGAATATTTTGTTCCGGAATCCTGGAAATATTAAAGGAAATCAGATGGTTTTGTCGAATATTATATATGAGGAGATTTTATATGTATTATTCTGATGAAATAATTGAAGAAGTAAGATCCAGAAATGATATTGTGGATGTGATATCAAGCTACGTAAAGCTTCAGAAAAAGGGAAATTCTTATTTTGGACTGTGTCCGTTTCACAATGAGAAGTCCCCGTCCTTTTCTGTCAGCAGGCAGAAGCAGATGTACTATTGTTTTGGCTGCGGAGCCGGAGGAAATGTATTTACATTTCTGATGGAATACGAGAACTATACATTTGTTGAGGCTCTGAAATATCTGGCAGATCGTGCGGGAGTGGAACTTCCGGAAGAGGAATATTCCAAAGAAGCAAAAGAACGTGCAGATACCAGGGCGATCCTTCTGGAGATCAATAAGGCTGCCGCACAGTATTATTATGCACAGCTAAAGGGAGCACAGGGGGCACAGGGGCTTGCATACCTCAAAAAACGAGAGCTCACAGATGATACGATCAAAGCATTCGGTCTGGGATATTCGAACAAATACAGTGACGATCTGTACCGGTATCTCAAGTCGAAGGGATATAAGGATGATATGATCGCAAAAGCGGGGCTGATCACGATTGATGAAAAGCAGGGGGTATATGACAAGTTCTGGAACCGGGTGATGTTCCCGATCATGGACGCCAACAGCAGAGTCATCGGATTTGGTGGACGTGTTATGGGAGACGCAAAACCAAAGTATCTGAATTCACCGGAGACGATGATATTTGACAAAAGCAGGAATCTGTATGGTCTCAATCGGGCAAGAAGCACAAAGAAGCCGTATTTTCTTCTGTGTGAAGGATATATGGATGTGATATCGCTTCATCAGTCGGGATTCACCAATGCCGTGGCATCGCTGGGAACGGCGCTTACTTCCGGACATGCTTCACTGATCAAGCGATATGTGCAGGAGGTATATCTTACCTATGACAGTGATGGGGCCGGAACGAAAGCAGCCCTCAGAGCACTTCCGATTCTGAAGGAGGCGGGGATTACTGCAAGGATCATTCGAATGGAACCGTATAAAGATCCGGATGAGTTTATCAAAAATCTGGGAGCGGAAGCATTTGAAGAAAGGATCCATCAGGCGAGAAATGGTTTTATGTTTAGTCTGGAAGTCTTGGAGCGTGACTATGATATGACTTCACCGGAAGGCAAGACAGACTTCATGAAGGAAGTGGCAAGGCGGCTTACACAGTTCGATGAGGAGATTGAGCGCAATAATTACATAGAAGCCGTGGCGAAAGCGTATCATGTAGGATATGAAGACCTCAGAAAGCTGGTTGGCAGAATGGCAGTTCAGACAGGGCTTGCAACGCCGGCATCCAGACCCAGGCAGACGGTTGGTAAGGAAAAGAAGAAGGAAGATGGAATTTTGGTATCCCAGAAGATCCTTCTCACCTGGCTGATCGAGAGTGAAGATATCTTCCGGCAGATTGAGAAGTATATTACACCGGAGGATTTTACAGAGGGGCTGTATCGGACGGTTGCAGGACTCTTATACGAACAGTATGAAAGACATGAGGTCAATCCGGCACAGATTATGAATCATTTTACGGATGAAGAAGAACACCGGGAGGTTGCGGGGCTTTTTCACACCAGGATCAAGGAACTTACGACTGTGCGTGAACAGGAGAAAGCTCTGCAGGAGACGATTCTTCGGGTAAAGAATCACAGCATTGAAGAAGCAACGAAGCATCTGGATCCGACGGATATGAAAGGACTGCAGAGGCTGATGAACGCCAAAAGAGAATTGCAAGATCTTAAGGCACTGCATATTTCTATTAATTAAGGATAAAATATAAACAAGCAATGAGAGGATGGACAATACATGGATGAAAATGTAATGAAATTCCAGGAAAAATTAAGAGAGTTAGTTACACTTGGAAAGAAGAAAAAGAGTATTCTGGAAATTCAGGAGATTAATGATGTTTTTGCGGATATGGAATTAGATTCCGAAAAAATGGAAAAGGTATTCGACTATCTTGAGGCAAATAATATTGATGTACTGCGTATCAGTAATGATGACGATGATGATATACCGGATGACATTGTGATATCTGAGGAAGATGATATTGACGTAGAGAAGATTGATCTGTCTGTTCCGGACGGAATCAGTATAGAAGATCCGGTACGTATGTATCTGAAAGAGATTGGTAAGGTTCCTCTTCTGACGGCAGAAGAAGAAGTAGAACTTGCAAAAAGAATGGCAGACGGAGATGAGGATGCCAAGAAGCGTCTTGCAGAAGCGAATCTTCGTCTGGTAGTCAGTATAGCAAAACGTTATGTCGGACGCGGAATGCTTTTCCTGGATCTGATTCAGGAAGGAAATCTGGGTCTGATCAAGGCTGTGGAAAAGTTTGATTATCATAAAGGATTTAAGTTCAGTACTTATGCAACCTGGTGGATCCGCCAGGCGATCACAAGAGCGATCGCAGATCAGGCAAGAACCATCCGTATCCCGGTGCATATGGTAGAGACGATCAACAAGCTGATCCGTGTTTCCAGACAGCTTTTACAGGAACTCGGACGGGAACCTACGCCGGAAGAGATTGCGGCAGAGCTGGACATGCCGGTAGAAAGAGTGCGTGAGATCCTCAAGATTTCTCAGGAACCGGTATCTCTTGAGACTCCGATCGGAGAGGAAGAGGACAGTCATCTGGGTGACTTCATACAGGATGATAATGTGCCGGTTCCGGCAGAGGCGGCCGCACAGACACTTCTGAAAGAGCAGTTGGATGAGGTTCTGGACACACTGACAGAGAGAGAGCAGAAAGTACTCAGACTTCGCTTTGGTATGAATGACGGCCGTGCCCGTACACTGGAAGAGGTTGGAAGAGAATTCGACGTTACCCGTGAGCGTATTCGTCAGATTGAGGCGAAAGCGCTTCGTAAGCTGCGTCATCCGAGCCGCAGCAGAAAATTAAGAGATTATCTGGATTAAGAAAGAGGCGCCTATGGAACTATCAAAAAGACTTTATGCGGTTGCGGGTCTGGTGACAGAGGGCGCCTCTGTTGCCGATATCGGAACCGATCATGGATACATACCGATCTATCTGGTACAGCAGGGGATAGCTTCTCATGTGATCGCGATGGACATTAACAAAGGACCGCTGGAGAGAGCGAAGATGCACATCATCGGACACGGACTGAAGGAGCAGATTGAAACGAGATTATCCGATGGACTTGCTGCGGTCGCTCCGGGAGAAGTGGATACGATGATCGCTGCCGGTATGGGCGGAGGTCTGGTCATCCGGATCCTGACGGAGGGAAAAGAAGTGGCGGATACGATTACTTCATTTGTACTGCAGCCACAGTCAGAGATTCAAAGGGTCCGAAGATATCTGAATGAACACGGATACCGGATCATACAGGAAGATATGGTGGAAGAGGATGGAAAATACTATCCAATGATGCGTGTTGTTCATGGAGAGGCGGAAGTCTACACTGCCTGTGAATATCTGTATGGACGATGCCTTCTGAGGAATCAGCATCCGGTTCTTGAAAAATATCTGAAGCGTGAGCTTCAGATCAAGGAAAGTGTATTCTGTCAGCTTATGAAGCATAAGAGCAGCGAAAGTGCTTTCAGCCGAATGGAAGAATTGAAAACAGAGATGGAAATGGTAAAGGAAGCTCTGAATTACTATCCATAACAGACAGACGAAAAGGAGTAGATGTAATGCTTTGTAAAGAGATCATGGAGGTCATAGAACAGACGTATTCCCGCGCGTATGCAATGAGCTGGGACAATGTGGGACTTCTTGTGGGAAGGGATGATAAGGAGGTACAGAAGATCTATCTGGCAGTGGATGCAACGGATGAAGTGATTGATGCAGCCGTCAGCTGCCATGCGGATATGCTGGTCACACATCATCCGATGATCTTCGGTGCATTGAAGCAGATCAATAACCGTGATTTTATCGGAAAAAGAATTCTCCGACTGATACAGAATGATATTTCCTGTTATGCCATGCACACCAATTATGATGTGAAGGGAATGGCGGAATTGTCGGGGAAGATGATGGGATATGAAAACGCACAGGTGCTGGAGGTTACCTGTACAGAGGAAACCGGTGACGGATCTGTGACGGAAGGCATCGGAAGGGTTGCAGACCTTAAAGAACCGGTCACATTGAAGGAATACTGCGACAAGGTGAAGGAGGTGTTTCAGCTTCCGGGTGTGATTGCTTTCGGGGATATGGATGCCCTGATCCGTCGTGCGGCTATCTGTCCGGGATCCGGGAAGAGTGTGATCTCTGCAGCGATTGAAAAGGGGGCGGATGTTCTGGTTACCGGAGATATCGGACATCATGAAGGAATTGATGCAAAAGCGCAGGGACTTGCCATCATCGATGCAGGACATTACGGAATTGAGCATATATTTATAGAGGATATGAAACGATATCTGGAAGCCCATCTGGAAAATGTTCAGATCATCGGAGCACCGGTTCAGCATCCATATGTAATCTTGTAATTGTCAGATATAAAGGGGGAATATTATGGCAGGAAATATGTATCATGTTCAGATTGGAAATGAGATCCGACAGTATGAGGAGGGGACAACGTACCGTCAGATTGCAGAGGAGTATCAGAAAAACTACGCACACGATATTGTGCTGGTTTTTGTCAATGACAGGCTTCAGGAACTATTCAAAACAGTAAATTCTGACTGTACGATCTGCTTCGAGACAACCGGAGATTCTATTGGTCATAAGACTTATAAGCGAAGTATGAATCTGATGCTGGTAAAAGCGGTATACGATGTAGCAGAACACCGGAATATTGATAAAGTCAGGATTCATTATTCCGTAAGCAAAGGATATTACTGTACCATTGAAGGAAATATTGTTCTGAATCAGGAATTTCTGGATCGTGTGGAGGCGAGAATGCGTGATATGGTGGAACAGGACCTGCCGATTCAGAAGACATCCATCCATACTGATGATGCGATCGCCAGATTTGGACAATATGGAATGTACGATAAGGAGCGTCTGTTCCGTTACCGGAGAGTGTCGAAAGTCAATATCTACAGCATGAATGAATTTGAAGATTACTATTACGGATATATGGTGCCAAGTGCAGGTTATCTGAAGTATTTTAAACTATATCTGTATGATGAGGGATTCGTACTTCAGATGCCGACACAAAACGAACCGGAGACTGTTCCTCCGTTTGAACCTCAGAATAAGCTGTTCCAGGTATTGAAGGAATCGGTAAAATGGGGTGACATGCAGGGAATTGAAACGGTCGGAGATCTGAATGACAAGATTACCAGAAGTGATGTGCATGAAGTGGTACTGGTACAGGAGGCATTGCAGGAAAAGAAGATTGCAGAGATTGCAGGACAGATTACAGCCCGCAAGGATGTAAAATTTATCTTGATTGCAGGTCCGTCTTCTTCCGGAAAGACGACATTTTCCCACCGGCTCTCTATACAGCTTCGTGCCAATGGAATGATTCCGCATCCCATTGCGGTAGATAATTATTTTGTAGAGAGAGAAGATAATCCGAAAGATGAGAACGGTAATCCGGACTTTGAATGTCTGGAGGCGGTGGATGTGGAGCTGTTCAACCGACAGCTGCAGGAATTACTGGATGGAAAAGAAGTGGTGATCCCAACCTTTAATTTCGTGACAGGGCATAAGGAATATGGAAATCAGAAGATGAAGCTGGGAGAAAATGATGTTCTGGTCATCGAAGGAATTCATTGTCTGAATCCCAAATTGACCAGAAGCCTTGCAGATGCCAATAAATTTAAAATCTATATCAGTGCGCTCACACAACTAAATATAGATGAACATAACCGGATTCCGACGACTGATGGACGTCTGATCCGCCGAATTGTCCGGGATGCCAGAACCAGAGGCGCATCTGCGAAGAAAACGATCCGGATGTGGGAGTCTGTCAGAAACGGAGAAGAAAAAAATATCTTCCCATATCAGGAAGAAGCGGATGTGATGTTCAATTCGGCTCTGATCTATGAGCTTGCAGTTCTGAAACCATATGTAGAGGCACAACTATTTGGAATTGAGCGTGACTGTCCGGAATATCTGGAAGCGAAAAGACTCTTGAAATTTCTGGATTATTTTGTGGGGATTGGCAGCGAGACCGTGCCGGTGAATTCTCTGCTTAGAGAGTTTATCGGAGGAGGATGCTTCCGCATATAATAAATGGAATATATAAAGGGATTGTTGCAACAATCCCTTTATGACTTTGAGCTGTGATTAAGAATAAAAGTCTTTCAGATAATCAATTCGGGAAGTCATGTTCTGCATCAGCAGATCCACCAGAGTGACAGCGGCCATAGATTCGACAACGACTACTGCACGGGGAACGATGACTGGATCGTGCCTTCCGGTAATCTCGATGCTGATGTTATTACCGGAAGAGTCCACGGTACTCTGACTGCGGGCAATAGATGGCGTTGGCTTGATCGCTGCACGCAGAATGATCCGGCTTCCGTCGCTCAGACCGCCGAGTACTCCGCCTGAATGATTCGTCACTTTGCTGATTTGACCGTGATCCGCCTGGAATTCATCGTTATTGGTACTTCCATTTGCAAGGGAAGCCCGGAATCCGTCACCGATCTCGACTCCTTTTACGGCGCCGATGGACATAATTGCTTTTGCAAGAGAGGCATCGAGCTTCTGAAATACAGGTTCTCCGATTCCGGCCGGAACTCCGTCTATCACGCACTCAATGATTCCTCCGGCGGAATCTTTTTGTTCCATGCATTGTTTCAAATATGCAGATGCCTTTTTGGCATAATCGCAGTTTGGCATATACAGATGATTATTGGCGATATCCTGATAGTTGTACTCTGATTCAGGAATGCTAATATCGCCGATGGACCTGGTGTATGCGGTAAGGTGTATGCCAAGCTGATCCAGAATCCGGGAAGCAACAGCGCCTGCGGCAACACGCCCGATGGTTTCTCTTCCGGAAGTGCGGCCGCCTCCGCGGTAATCGCGAAAACCGTATTTGGCATCGAAGGTATAATCGGCATGTCCGGGACGGTAGCAGTTCATGATCTTGCTGTAATCATGAGAACGCTGATCGGTATTACGAACGATCAGTGAAATCGGAGTACCTGTTGTACGTCCTTCAAAGACGCCGGAAAGTATCTCGATTTCATCGGCCTCCTTACGTGCGGTTGTAAAGCTGCTTTGTCCGGGTCTGCGCCGGTTGAGGTATATCTGTATATCGGAGGCTGTAAGAGAAATACCGGCCGGACATCCGTCGATGACAACACCGAGCGCCGGACCGTGGGATTCTCCCCAGGTAGTAATTGTGAATAGAGTTCCATAAGTTGATCCTGCCATAGTATGTAAATCTCCTTCTTGTAAAGATGATTTTATTATATATAATAGAATAAAAACCTGCAATAATCAAATGTGACGGAAATCTTAATGAATTTTTTCGGTTTTTTTCCTGTACTTTTGAATATATGCATATTATAATGAAAAAGTATAAAAATCTATAGATATGTGTAAGCTTATCAAGAGGAGTATTATAATGGGAGATAAAGAGAAAAATGCTGATGAGATCATCGAAGAGACGATGAAAGAGATCTATCGGGATGTTCAGAGTCTGAACGATGATCTGGAGCTTGATGCAGATACGGATATTGACGTTGGAAATTTTGATGATGAGGAATTCGAAGGTGTCTCCGAGGATGACTATGAAGAAGAATATGAGGAAGATGAAGCAATGCAGGACGAAGAATATGAGGAAGACGAGGTGACGCCGGATGAGGAGGAGATGCCTTCTGAAAAGGTTCCGGTAAAGAAAAGCGGAAAGAAAAAAGCGGCTGTCATTGCAGCAGTCATAATCGGAGTACTGATTCTTGTCTATGCCGGATTTGCAATATATTTTAATCATCATTTCATGTTTTCAACAAAGATTAACGGAACCGATGTATCAATGAAAAGTGTGGAACAGGTAGAAGCCTACATGGAAAAGCAGGTTGCGGATTATGAATTGACGTTGAAAGAATCTGATGGAGATCAGGAACAGATTGACGGCACGGACATCTCACTGAAATATGTACCCGGAGATCAGCTTAAGAAGCTGGCAAAGCAGCAGAATAATCTTTTCTGGATTCAGTCTTTGTGGAATGAAGAGAATATTGAGGCTGAAGTAGGGGTAGAATATGATGAAAGTGCACTGGACCGGCTGATTGAGAATCTGGAGTGCCTTAAAGAAGAGAATCAGACGGCATCTGTGGATGCACATCCGGAATTTCAGACGGATCAGTTCGTAGTAGTTCCGGAAGTGATCGGAACACAGATTGACCGGGAAATTTTTGATAATGCAGTTAAAGAGGCGATTAATGGATTCCGGTCAGAGCTTGATCTGACGGAAACCGGGTGTTATTATGCACCGAAGTATGTTTCGGATTCCAAAGAAGTGATTGAGGCGACAGAGGCCATGAACAGTTATCTTGGCGCCTGTGTTACATATGACTTTAATCCATATACGGAAGTTGTGGATTCGTCTGTAATCTCACAGTGGGTGAAAGTAGATGGCGAGATGCAGGTAACGTTTGATGAAGCATCTGTAAGAGCTTATATTCAGTCGCTGGCAGAGAAGTATAATACGAAAGGCAAGGAGAGAACGTTTGTAACAGCTACGGGCAATACGGTTACCGTTTCCGGAGGAGGATATGGATGGCAGATCGATCAGGAGGCGGAGTACAATGCTTTGATCGCGAATATACAGAATGCAGAGACGGTTACCAGGGAACCGAATTATTCCAGCCGTGCAGCCAGCCATGAAGGTAATGATGTTGGAGGCACCTATGCAGAAGTGGATCTGACGAATCAGGTGATGTATTTTGTGCAGAATGGTCAGGTTGTATTGCAGACAGGTGTAGTTACCGGTAATCCGAACAGGGGAAATGCGACTCCACAGGGTGTATATTCTCTGGCTTATAAAGCGCTGAATCAGACTCTGAGGGGAACGAAGAGGCCGGATGGGACTTATGAATATGAGACTCCGGTAAAATACTGGATGCCATTTAATGGAGGAATCGGATTCCACGATGCACCGTGGCAGGCTTCCTTTGGAGGTTCCAGATATCAGACCAACGGCTCTCACGGATGTGTGAATATGCCAACGGATGCGGCGGCACAGTTGTATAATCTGATATCAGCCGGAACACCGGTAGTGGTACATTTTTAATTGAAATTAAAGTTGAGGATAAGATCATGTATGAATTGTTAAAGAAAGATGGTCTTGCGAAAAGAGGCAGATTGCATACGGTACATGGGGTCATTGAGACCCCTGTATTTATGAATGTCGGAACTGCTGCAGCTATAAAAGGTGCAGTAGCGACGACAGATCTGCAGGAGATCAAGACGCAGGTGGAACTTTCCAATACATACCATCTTCATGTCCGGCCGGGAGATGAAGTGGTGAAGAAGCTTGGAGGTCTTCATAAGTTTATGAACTGGGACAAGCCGATTCTGACGGATTCCGGTGGATTCCAGGTGTTTTCGCTCGCAGGACTTCGAAGGATTAAGGAAGAGGGCGTATATTTTAATTCTCACGTGGATGGACGGAAGATCTTTATGGGACCGGAAGAAAGCATGCAGATTCAGTCGAATCTTGCATCGACGATTGCGATGGCATTTGATGAGTGCCCTTCCAGTGTGGCCGATAAAGAGTATATTGAGAAATCGGTTGATCGGACAACGAGATGGCTTGTACGATGTAAAAATGAGATGGAGAGACTGAACGCTCTACCGGATACGATTAACAGGCAACAGATGCTTTTCGGAATCAATCAGGGTGGAATCTATGAGGATATCCGGGTTCGCCATGCGGATGAGATCGCCGGACTGGATCTGGATGGATATGCAATCGGTGGACTGGCAGTCGGGGAGACTCATGATGAGATGTATCGTATCCTCGATGCCGTTGTACCGCATCTTCCGGAAAACAAGCCGACCTATCTGATGGGTGTCGGTACACCTGCCAATATTCTGGAAGCGGTGGACCGGGGAGTTGACTTTTTTGACTGTGTATATCCGAGTCGTAACGGAAGACATGGACACGTGTATACCAACCATGGGAAGCTGAATCTTTTTAATGCGAAATATGAACTGGACGACAGACCGATTGAAGAGGGATGTCAGTGCCCGGCATGCCGTCATTATTCCAGAGCGTATATCCGTCATTTGCTGAAAGCAAAGGAAATGTTGGGAATGCGTCTTTGTGTACTTCATAATCTGTATTTTTATAACACGATGATGGAGGAGATACGGGATGCAATTGAGCAGGGCTGCTACAGAGAGTATAAAGAAAAGAAAATTGCCGGGGTTACGGAGAAAAATCAATAAAATTTTTATGAATAATCGTCGGAATTAGAAAAATAGCTTGATGAAATGTCTATTTTTGTGTATGATAGCAATAGTGTTTAAAGAAATGTAGGAGGAATTATTAGTTATGTTTTCATTAGCATCACAGAGTTCAGGCGGCAGTATGGTATTACTGATTGCAGTATATGCGTTAATCTTTGGAGGTTTCTGGTTTATTTTTATCAGACCACAGAAAAAAGAGCAGAAGAGAGTTCAGGCAATGATCGCTGAGATGGAAGTAGGCGATACTGTTCTGACAACCAGCGGTTTCTATGGAGTGATCATCGACATCAGTGAAGAAGATGTGATTGTGGAATTCGGAAGTAACAGAAACTGTCGTATCCCAATGCAGAAGGCAGCGATCGCTCAGGTTGAGAAAGCATCTGCAGAATAAGAGAGATTGTATATTTTGACGAACAAAAGAGCAGAAAAAAGGGAAGAGAACCTATAATGGTTCTCTTTTTTTGATGAAATTGCACAAAATCAGATACATAGACGCTTATGAGAGATATTCTCGCTAATCCGCTTGATATTTATTTCACAGGATGCTATACTGTCGTCGCAAAAGAAAAAGAGTAAGAGGAAGGAGAAGCAAAAATGGCACAGTTTGAACAGTGGGCTGGTTTCAAAGGAAGAAACTGGACAAATTCTGTAGATGTCCGCAGCTTTATTCAGGACAACTATACACCTTATGACGGGGACGAATCTTTTTTAGAGGGTCCGACAGAGGCAACGAACACCTTATGGGATGAACTGCAGAAACTGCAAAAGGAGGAGCGCGCAAAGGGCGGCGTTCTGGATATGGAGACAGAAGTTGTATCCGGACTGACTGCATATGGTGCAGGTTACATCAATGAAGAGTTAAAAGATCTGGAAAAAGTGGTAGGTCTTCAGACAGATAAACCTCTGAAAAGAGCATTTATGCCATATGGAGGAATCAAGATGGCCGAGCAGGCTTGTATTACTTACGGATATCAACCGAGTGAAAAGATACATGAGATCTTTACAAAGTATCACAAGACACACAATCAGGGGGTATTTGATGTATACACACCGGAGATGAAAAAAGCCAGACACAATAAAATCATCACTGGTCTTCCGGATACCTATGGAAGAGGACGTATTGTTGGTGACTATCGCCGGGTAGCGCTGTACGGTATTGATTTCCTGATTGAGAAGAAGCAGTATGACTTCGAACGTTATGCAAGACATGGTATGAAGGGAACAGACTTCCGTCTTCGTGAAGAGGTTGCGGATCAGATTCATGCACTGCAGGATATGAAAGTCATGGCGGCTGCTTATGGATATGACATCTCACAGCCTGCAAAGGATGCCCGTGAGGCAGTACAGTGGCTGTATTTCGGATATCTTGCAGCTATTAAGACCCAGAATGGCGCGGCTATGAGTGTTGGCCGTATCTCGACCTTCCTCGATATATATATTGAAAGAGATTTAAAAGCAGGCAAGATTACAGAAGCCGAGGCTCAGGAACTGATCGATCACATGGTTATGAAGTTCCGTATGGTGAAGTTCGCAAGAATTCCTTCTTACAATGAGTTGTTCTCCGGTGATCCGGTATGGGCGACTCTGGAAATGGGCGGACTTGGACAGGATGGACGTTCTATGGTTACAAAGAACGATTATCGTTTCCTGCATACACTGGAGAATATGGGACCAGCACCGGAACCGAACCTTACTGTTCTGTATTCTTCCAAACTGCCGGATAATTTCAAGAAATACGCCGCATATATTTCTGTGAAGACAAGTTCTGTACAGTATGAAAATGATGATGTGATGCGTCCGGTATGGGGGGATGACTATTCAATCTGCTGCTGCGTATCTGCAACGCAGACCGGAAAAGAAATGCAGTTCTTCGGTGCACGTGCCAACCTGGCTAAGTGTCTGTTATATGCTATCAACGGTGGTGTGGATGAAAAGAGCAAACAGCAGGTAGCACCGGCATATAAGCCGATTACTTCAGAATATCTGGATTATGATGAAGTGATGGAGCGTTATGATGAGATGATGGAATGGCTGAGCAAGTTGTATGTAGATACATTGAATATGATTCATTATATGCATGACAAGTACAACTATGAAGCAGCAGAGATGGCTCTGATCGATACCAATGTAAGACGTACATTTGCAACGGGTATTGCCGGATTTTCACATGTAATCGATTCTCTGTGTGCGATCAAGTATGCAAAGGTGAAACCAATCCGTGACGAGGATGGTATCGCAGTAGATTTTGAGATTGAAGGCGACTTCCCAAGATACGGTAACGATGATGACCGTGCAGATGATATGGCAATCTGGCTTCTGAAGACATTCATGCATAAACTGAACAAATGCCATACTTACAGAAATTCCGAGCCAACGACATCCATCCTTACGATTACATCCAACGTTGTATACGGTAAGGCTACCGGATCACTTCCGGACGGAAGAAAAGCAGGAGAACCACTGTCACCTGGTGCAAATCCATCTTATGGAGCAGAAAAGAATGGTCTTCTGGCATCACTGAACTCTGTAGCCAAGCTTCCATATGAGCTGGCACTGGATGGAATCTCCAATACACAGACCATCAGCCCGGGGGCACTTGGACACAATGATGAGGAGAGAAGAGATAATCTGGTAAATGTGATGGATGGTTACTTCGATCAGGGGGCACACCATCTGAATGTCAATGTATTTGGTACAGAAAAACTGATCGATGCAATGGAACATCCGGAAAAGCCAGAATATGCAAACTTCACGATCCGCGTATCCGGATATGCAGTAAAGTTCATTGACCTGACTCGTGAACAGCAGCTGGATGTAATTGCGAGAACCTGCCACGATCATATGTAGAATGCCAGGAATAATATGAAGTCAAGAATATAAAGGAGCAAAGAGATGACAAAGGGATATATACATTCCCTGGAAAGCTTTGGCTCTGTTGACGGTCCCGGAGTCCGGTATGTGATATTTACTTCCGGCTGTGCAATGCGCTGCCAGTTCTGCCACAACCCGGACACCTGGAATATGCAGTCGGGAACACCTTATACAGCGGATGAGCTGATTGCAAAGGCTGTAAAATACCGAACCTACTGGGGAAGTAAGGGTGGTATCACCGTCAGCGGAGGAGAACCGCTTCTTCAGATTGATTTTCTGACAGAACTCTTTCAAAAAGCAAAAGAAGAGGGAATTCATACGACGCTCGATACAAGCGGGCAGCCATTTACAAAAGAAGAACCATATTTTCAAAAGTTTCAGAAACTGATGGAAGTAACAGATCTTGTAATGCTTGATCTTAAGCATATGGATGAGGAACAGCACCGAATGCTGACCGGACACACCAACCGCAATATACTGGAGCTTGCCGATTATCTGTCAGACATCGGAAAACCAGTATGGATCCGGCATGTGCTGGTGCCGCAGAGAAGTGATGAAGATGTGTATCTGAACCGCCTTCGTGACTATATTCGGACACTTCATAATGTTGAGAAAGTTGAGATCCTTCCATATCATACATTAGGAATATATAAATGGAAGGAACTGGGACTTACGTATTCGCTGGAAGGAATTGAGCCACCGACAAAAGAGCGGATTGAGAATGCAAATCAGATACTGGAAACTGAAAAGTATGATAATCAGTTCAAATAATAGAAAAAGCAACAGGACGATTACGGAGCCGGTATGGTGCTCTGTAATCGTCCTGTTTTGCCATCTGTTAATTTATATCAGACGATGAATGAAACAGATTCTCTACGTAATTCTGCATCGCTTCGCGGCTTTTCATCTTTCGGGAACCATCAACAATCTGCTGTTGTTCACCGGCTGACAGGGAAGCAAATTGCCGCAGAACATCCGGGTGTTGAGCCAGAGACATTGTAAAACCGATTGGAAATTCTTCATCATGAAAAATCATAAAAGATCACCTCAATATCAATATGTACATAGTATGTGCAATTTGAAGAGAATTATAAGTGATATACAAGTAAAAATATAATAACTGTCAGAATATGACAATTTACTCAATTAAAGTCTTGAAACATGTATGAAAATAGGATAATATAAATGCTATAGATTTTTTTCTAAGGAAGGATGAGAACCATGAATCTGAAAATTGGTGTGATTAAAGGAGATGGAATTGGTCCGGAGATCGTTACGGAAGCAATGAAGGTCCTGGATAAAGTTGCAGAGGTGTATGGGCATACCTGTGAATATACACAGCTTTTGCTTGGCGGTGCTTCGATAGATGTTCACGGCGTTCCGCTTACAGATGAGACCATCGCAGAGGCAAAGGCATGTGATGCAGTATTGATGGGATCCATCGGAGGAGATGCGAAGACTTCTCCGTGGTATCAGCTGGAACCGTCAAAAAGACCGGAAGCCGGATTGTTAAAGATCAGAAAGTCGTTGAATCTGTTCGCAAACCTGAGACCGGCGATTTTGTATGATGAACTGAAGGGAGCATGTCCGCTGAAAGAAGAGATCACGGAAGGCGGATTTGATCTGATGATCATGCGTGAACTGACAGGTGGTCTGTATTTTGGGGAGAGAAAGACGGTGGAAGAAGATGGGGTACTGACCGCGTATGATTCTCTTACTTACAATGAAAATGAGATCCGCAGAATTGCAAAGCGGGGATTTGATATCGCGATGAAGCGCAGGAAAAAAGTGACCAGTGTTGATAAGGCAAATGTGCTGGATTCCTCCAGACTCTGGAGAAAAGTGGTTGAAGAAGTCGCGAAAGATTATCCGGAAGTGACTCTTGAGCATATGCTGGTTGATAACTGTGCGATGCAGCTTGTAAAGGATCCGAAGCAGTTTGATGTAGTGCTTACTGAGAATATGTTTGGAGATATCCTTTCAGATGAAGCCAGTATGGTGACGGGATCTATCGGTATGCTTGCCAGCGCAAGTCTGAATGAGACAAAATTCGGGTTATATGAACCAAGCGGTGGTTCAGCACCGGACATCGCAGGACAAGGAATTGCCAATCCGATCGCAACGATTCTGTCTGCTGCAATGATGCTTCGTTTCAGCTTTGATCTGGATCAGGAAGCAGATGCAATTGAAAAAGCAGTAGAGAAAGTATTGAAGGATGGATACAGAACGATTGATATTATGTCGGACGGAAAGACACAGGTCGGAACTGCCTGCATGGGTGATCTGATTGCTGAGAATATCTGAAGATGTGTTTATATATATTGATATAGAAGAGGAAAGGATATAAAAAGATGAGAAGTGATACAGTTACAAAAGGAAAACAGCAGGCACCGCACCGGTCATTGTTTAATGCACTGGGGCTTACAGAAGAAGAGATGAACCGTCCGCTGGTCGGTATCGTCAGTTCTTATAATGAGATCGTTCCGGGACATATGAACCTGGATAAAATTGTAAATGCGGTAAAGCAGGGGGTTGCCATGGCAGGCGGAACACCGATCATGTTTCCTGCAATTGCGGTATGCGATGGAATTGCAATGGGACATATCGGAATGAAATATTCTCTGGTAACCAGAGATCTGATCGCAGATTCTACAGAGGCGATGGCAATGGCACATCAGTTTGATGCCCTCGTTATGGTTCCGAACTGTGATAAGAATGTACCGGGACTTTTGATGGCGGCAGCAAGAATAAACGTTCCGACTATATTTGTAAGCGGCGGTCCGATGCTTGCAGGTCATGTCATGGGACAGAAGAGAAGTCTTTCCAGCATGTTTGAAGCGGTAGGAGCCAATGCGGCAGGGACATTGTCTGATGAAGGATTATGTGAATTTGAGAATAAGGTATGTCCGACCTGCGGATCCTGCTCCGGTATGTATACAGCAAACAGCATGAACTGTCTGACAGAAGTACTTGGTATGGGACTTCGCGGAAATGGTACGATCCCGGCTGTATATTCTGAGAGAATACGTCTTGCCAAGAAGGCAGGTATGAAGGTCATGGAACTTCTGGAGAAGAATATCCGTCCGAGAGATATCATGACAGAAGATGCGATTCTGAACGCATTGACCGTGGATATGGCACTGGGATGTTCTACAAACAGTATGCTTCATCTCCCGGCAATCGCACATGAGATCGGTATGGATTTTGAGATTGATTTTGCAAATGGTATCAGTGAAAAGACACCGAATCTCTGTCATCTGGCACCGGCCGGCCCGACTTATATGGAAGATCTGAATGAGGCAGGCGGTGTATATGCTGTGATGAATGAGCTGAATAAAAAGGGTCTTCTTCACACAGACTGCATGACAGTAACAGGAAAGACGGTTGGTGAAAATATCAGGGATGCAGTGAACAAGAATCCGGAAGTTATTCGTCCGATCGACAATCCATACAGCCAGACAGGCGGTCTTGCCGTACTGAAGGGCAATCTTGCGCCGGATGGAAGTGTAGTAAAACGTTCCGCGGTTGTTCCGGAGATGCTGGTACATGAAGGACCGGCAAGAGTGTTTGAATGTGAAGAGGATGCAATTGATGCAATCAAGGGCGGCAAGATCGTTGCCGGAGATGTCGTTGTAATCCGTTATGAAGGACCTAAGGGTGGACCGGGTATGCGTGAAATGCTGAATCCGACCTCTGCGATAGCAGGTATGGGACTTGGTTCCAGCGTTGCACTGATCACAGACGGACGTTTTAGTGGAGCGTCCAGAGGAGCATCCATCGGACATGTATCACCGGAGGCGGCAGTAGGCGGACCGATCGCTCTGGTTGAAGAGGGAGATATCATTAAGATTGATATTCCAAACATGAAACTTGAATTGGATGTATCAGAGGAAGAACTTGCAAGAAGAAAAGAAGCATGGCAGCCAAGAGAGCCAAAGGTTACAACCGGATATCTTGCAAGATACGCATCCATGGTGACTTCAGGCAACAGAGGAGCAATTCTGGAAATACCAAAAGTTAAATAATAGTATAATAGAACAGGGGAACAAGAGAAAATGCAGTTAACAGGAGCAGAAATCGTGATCGAATGCCTGAAAGAACAAGGCGTAGATACTGTATTTGGGTATCCGGGCGGCGCGATTTTAAATGTATATGATGAGTTATATAAACACAGCGATGAGATCACACATATCCTGACCTCACACGAGCAGGGTGCATCTCATGCAGCAGACGGTTATGCAAGGGCAACCGGTAAGGTAGGTGTATGTTTCGCGACCAGTGGTCCGGGAGCAACAAATCTGGTTACCGGAATTGCGACCGCATATATGGATTCCATTCCGATTGTTGCTATCACGTGTAATGTAGGTGTCTCTCTTCTTGGCAAGGACAGTTTTCAGGAGATTGATATTGCCGGAATTACGATGCCGATCACGAAGCATAACTTTATTGTAAAAGATGTAAAACAGCTGGCGGACACGATCCGTAAGGCTTTTGTGATTGCAAAAAAGGGAAGACCGGGTCCGGTTCTGATCGATATTCCAAAGGATGTAACTGCTAATAAGGCAGAGTATCGGAAAGCAGAGATACAGCCGGTATGTCCACGGAAAGATGTATGTCAGGAGGATATCCAGACGGCACTTCGGATGATTCGCAAAGCAAAAAAACCATACATATTTGTGGGCGGAGGAGCTGTACTTTCCGGTGCAAGTGAAGAACTCTATACATTTGTGAAGAAGGTGGATGCACCGGTGACCGATTCCCTGATGGGAAAAGGAGCATTTCCGGGAGATGATCCGCTGTATACAGGTATGCTTGGCATGCACGGAACCAAGACTTCCAACTACGGAGTCAGTGAATGCGACCTGCTGATCGTAGTCGGTGCGAGATTCAGTGACCGCGTGACCGGCAATGCGAAGAAATTTGCCAAGAACGCCAAGATCCTTCAGATTGATGTGGATCCGGCAGAGATGAATAAAAATGTGATCATTACAGACGGTGTTGTCGGTGACATCAAAGTAGTACTGGGCATTCTGAATCAGGAACTGGAGCAGCTGAATCATTCTGAGTGGATCGAAAAGATCATGGAATACAAAGAAAGATATCCGCTGTCTTACCATCCGGATGTTCTGACAGGACCATATATTGTAGAGGAGATCTATCGTCAGACAGAAGGTGAGGCGATTATCGTAACTGAGGTTGGACAGCATCAGATGTGGGCCGCACAGTATTATAAATATACAAAACCAAGAACATTCCTGACATCAGGCGGACTTGGAACCATGGGATACGGACTTGGCGCATCCCTTGGGGCAAAAGTCGGAAAGCCGGATAAGACGGTTGTAAATATAGCAGGTGACGGATGTTTCCGTATGAATATGAATGAGATTGCTACCGCAGTACGCCATAATATTCCAGTCATTCAGGTAGTAATCAATAATCATGTACTTGGAATGGTTCGCCAGTGGCAGAATCTTTTCTACGGACAGCGTTACTCGGCAACGGTACTCAATGACGCGGTGGACTTTGTAAAACTTGCAGAGGCTATGGGAGCAGAGGGTATCCGTGTTACAACACAGGAAGAGTTCAGGGATGCATTTTCCAGAGCACTTACACTGGGAAGGCCTGTTGTCATTGACTGTCAGATCGACTGTGATGACAAGGTATGGCCGATGGTTGCACCAGGCGCACCAATCAATGAAGCATTTGATGAAAAAGACCTGGAAGACAGAAAGTAAATACGACGAAGGGAATTGGAGGAACAACTATGAGCAGAGTGTACAATTTTTCAGCAGGACCGGCGGTATTGCCGGAGGAAGTATTAAGAGAAGCGGCAGAGGAGATGTTAGATTACAACGGAACTGGCATGTCGGTAATGGAAATGAGTCACCGCTCGCAGGCGTTCAAGGAGATTATTGAGACAGCAGAAGCCGATATCCGTGATCTGATGAATATTCCGGATAATTATAAAGTATTATTCTTACAGGGTGGAGCATCTCAGCAATTTGCTATGATTCCGATGAACCTTATGAAGAATGGCGTGGCAGACTATATTGTTACAGGACAATGGGCAAAAAAGGCTGCAGCCGAAGCAGAAAAGTATGGAAAAGTAAACATTCTGGCGTCTTCTGCAGATAAGACATTTTCTTATATTCCGGATTGTTCTGATCTTCCGGTATCTGAAGATGCAGATTATGTTTACATCTGTGAAAATAATACAATTTATGGTACGAAGTACAAAGAACTTCCTAATACTAAGGGAAAGACACTGGTGGCAGACGTATCTTCCTGCTTCCTGTCTGAACCGATCGATGTCAGCAAATATGGTGTTGTATACGGAGGAGTACAGAAAAATGTAGGTCCTGCAGGAACGGTTATCGTGATCATCCGAGAGGATCTGATTACGGACGATGTTCTTCCGTGTACACCGACCATGTTAAAATATAAGACGCATGCGGATGCCGGATCTTTATATAATACACCGCCGGCATATGGAATCTATATCTGTGGCAAAGTGTTCAAATGGCTGAAAAAGCAGGGTGGTCTTGCTGTTATGAAAGTAAAAAATGAACAGAAGGCCAAGATTCTTTATGATTTCCTTGATCAGAGCAGGCTGTTTAAAGGAACTGTGGTTCCAAAGGATCGTTCACTGATGAATGTTCCGTTTGTAACCGGAGATGCAGATCTGGATGCAAAATTTGTAAAAGAAGCAAAAGCAGCCGGACTGGAAAACCTTAAGGGACATCGCTCTGTAGGCGGTATGCGTGCAAGTATTTATAACGCTATGCCGATCGAAGGTGTGGAAAAGCTGGTTGAATTTATGAAGAAGTTTGAAGAGGAGAATTTATAATCATGTATAAGTATCATTGCCTGAATCCAATCTCCGGCGTAGGATTGGAAGAATTTACAGAAAATTACGCTCCGGTAAGTACACCGGACACTGCCGATGCAATTCTTGTCAGAAGTGCAGCCATGCATGACATGGAGTTTGCGCCGGAACTGAAGGCTGTTGCAAGAGCCGGAGCCGGTGTGAATAATATTCCACTGGAAAAATGTGCAGAGCAGGGGATTGTTGTATTTAATACACCAGGCGCCAATGCCAATGGTGTAAAAGAACTGGTAATTGCCGGTATGCTTCTTGCGTCCAGAGATATCATTGGCGGTATCAGCTGGGTTCAGGAGAATGAAGAAGACGGCAATATTGCCAAGGATGCAGAAAAAGCTAAAAAAGCGTTTGCAGGATGTGAATTACAGGGAAAGAAGCTGGGAGTTATTGGTCTTGGTGCAATCGGTGTACTGGTTGCCAATGCTGCAGATCATCTGGGAATGGATGTCTATGGCTATGATCCGTACGTATCTGTAGATTCTGCATGGAGACTTTCCAGAAATGTTCACCATGCAACGAATGTGGATGAATTATATGAGCAGTGTGATTATATTACTGTACATGTTCCTGCACTTGACAGTACAAAAGGTATGATCAGCCGGGATGCCATCGGTCTCATGAAGAAAGGTGTGGTTGTCCTGAACTTTGCCAGAAATGTACTTGTGGATGAGGAAGCTATGGTTGATGCACTGGTATCCGGACATGTAAAACATTATGTAACGGATTTCCCGACACCGGAGATTGCCGGTGTAAAAGGGGCAATCGTAATTCCGCATCTTGGAGCATCAACAGAAGAGTCAGAGGATAACTGTGCGAAGATGGCAGTAAAAGAGCTGATGAACTATCTGGAGAACGGCAATATTAAGAATTCGGTTAATTATCCGGATTGTGATATGGGACTTCGCGGCAACAATACGAGAATCCTTCTTTTGCATCATAACGTTCCAAACATGATCGGTCAGTTTACAAAGATCCTTGCAAGAGATAATATGAATATTGCAGACCTTACGAATAAGAGCAAAGGAAAATATGCTTATACTATGATTGATGTTGACTCAGAAGTACCGGAGGGTGTTGCAGAGGAATTGCGGCAAGTGAACAATGTATTAAGAGTCCGTGTCATTTCTTAATTCAAAATTAATATATTTGTAAGAATACCTTAATTGCCTAATTAGTTGAAAGAGTGTATGCTATCCTACATAGAAGAATTACATCATGGTGATACGAGTGCAGGGGTGATATACATATGACTAATAAGCAAGAGGGGATTGCAAGACATAAAAAAAGCCGGAAAAGAGTAAGAACCGTGAAAAGAGTTCTTGCTCTTTTGCTTATTTTATGTGCAGTTTTGATTATGAAAAAAGAAATACGTATTCTGATGGATCGTGCTGTTCAACTTACGATCGTGGTTCAGGATCAGGAAATCATTCAGGGAGAAGATGTTCCGCAGATGCAGATAAAGATCCATGCGGAATCAAGAAGAAAGAAGCCGGATCAGATCTTTCTGGATAAGGAAAAGACGTATTCAGTACAGAATCTGATAGAGGATCTTGAGAGTGGAGAGGGATGTACGATCATATGTAATGCAGATGCCACACAGGAGGGAATATATCCGATCAAAGTAGAGCTGGATAAAAAGATTACAGAAAAGCTGGACGATGAATGGAAAAGAAAAGTACGTTTTTATGTGAAAAGCGGCAACCTTACCGTGAAGAATCCAGTGGGTAACTGGGAAGGTAATAAATTTCGCAAATATGATGGTACTTACATGAAAAATGGTTTTGTAAATTCCAAAGGAAAACAGTATTATCTGAATGAAGAAGGAATCAAAGCTACCGGATGGCAGATGATTGGTGAGAAGAAATATCTGTTTGATGAGAATGGAGTGCTTCAGACGTCAAAATGGGTACAGGATGATAATTACAGTTACTATCTGAGTGAGTCCGGAGCTGCAGTCACAGGATGGATGACAATGGATGACTCGGAGTATTTCTTCCATCAAGACGGAAGAATGTCGACAGGTAAGGTGCAGATTGGCCTTGCTGAATGTGTATTTGATGAAAATGGAAAACTGCTGTCCAGAGGAGAAAAACGGGTGGATCCGTCAAGACCTATGGTTGCACTGACTTTTGATGACGGACCGGGATCCAGAACGGGGGATCTTCTGGAGGCATTAAAACAGTATAATGCGCATGCAACATTTTTTATGCTGGGAAAAAATGTAGCGTCTTATCCGGATACTGTAAGGAGAATGAAAGAATATGGATGTGAGACTGGCAACCATTCCTATGAACATGCGAATCTTTCTAAAATGAGTGGAGATGATATCCGAAAAGATCTTGCACAGGCAGATCAGAACATAAAAAATGTAACGGGAATCAAGGCGCCTGTGATGCGTCCGCCGTATGGTGCAGTCAGCGATGCCCTGCGTGAAAATGCGGAAAAACCAATGATCCTGTGGAATATTGACACACTTGACTGGAAGACCAGAAATGTGCAGCAGACGGTAGATAACGTGATGAATGATGTGAAAGATGGTGATATCATCCTGATGCATGATATCTATAAAGAGACGATTGATGCGGCACTGGAACTGATCCCGAAGCTTGAACAGGAAGGATATCAGCTGGTAACTGTATCTGAGCTTGCACAGGCAAAAGGGCAGATACTGGAAAATGGAAAGGTATATACAGATTTTTAAAACAGAATATGATTATCCTGCTATATGCAATTGCCACAAGAATGCTTCGATGCTTACTCGCTTATCTCAGCTTTTCTTGTGGCAATTATAAAATTACGGATTATATGTGATTGTATTTCGGCAGCCCATTCTGTCACAAGCTGTAAGTTATGCTTTGTGTGACTCCAGTAATTGATGGATCTTCTTGGTCGGGTCAAGAACCTGTCCAATGGTAATATCATGGTTAAATGAATCGATGATCAGAGCGATAAATTTACTCATATCTGCAACAACAAAATATGGTTTTTCCTTTGTTACCGGCGGCAGATAGGTAAGATTCGTCGTAATGACACGATCGATGTAACCCTTATTATAAAAGTCATCAAATTTTTCGAATCCTTCTGTAAATAATCCGAAGCAGGTGCAGACAAATACACGGTTTGCACCACGTTCTTTGATCTGTTTTGCGACATCCAGCATACTTTCACCGGAAGAGATCATGTCATCTACGATGATGACATCTTTTCCGTCAATACGATCTCCCAGAAATTCGTGTGCTACGATCGGATTCTTGCCATTTACTACGGTTGAGTAATCTCTGCGTTTGTAGAACATACCCATATTAACCCCAAGCACATTTGAAAAGTATACGGCACGATGCATAGCGCCTTCATCAGGACTTACGATCATCAGATGATCTTTGTCAACTTTAAGATCCGGCTCAGCCCGCAACAGAGCTTTCATGAACTGATAAGGCGGATTAAAATTGTCGAATCCATGCAATGGAATGGAATTCTGAACACGTGGATCATGAGCATCGAAAGTAATAATATTGCTGACACCCATTTCTACGAGTTCCTGAAGTGCCAGTGCTGAGTCAAGGGACTCTCTCTTTGTACGTTTGTGCTGGCGGCTCTCATACAGGAATGGCATAATTACATTCAGACGGTGCGGTTTTCCGTTTGCCGCTGATATGATACGTTTCAGATCCTGGAAGTGGTCATCCGGAGACATGTGATTCAAGTGGCCGTTGACAGTGTAAGTCAGGCTGTAGTTGCATACATCAACCATAACAAAGAGGTCGGTTCCCCGGATCGATTCCTTCAGTAGTCCTTTGGCTTCCCCGGAGCCAAAACGTGGACAGGGACATTCGATCAGATAGTTGTCTCGCTGATAGTTGTAGTAAAGCGGGGAATCCAGGGATTCTTTCAATGTATCTTGTCTGAACCGGACAATATAATCATTTACTTTTTCCCCAAGCTCCCGGCAGGATTCCAGTGCCGCAATCTTAAGCGGAGCTACCGGAAGCGCTGATTCCATTAATTTGATATTTGGCATGATACAATCTCCTGTTTCGTTCGTATTTATAACATCCATAATTATTTATATCACTTTTTCTATAAAAAGGTCAACTACTGATTGAACTATTTGGGAAAGGTAATGTATAATAAGAGAGTTGAAGGAAAAAGAAACAGTAGAAATAGAGGAGAGTTAAAATGAGTAAACCAGTAGTTGCTATTGTGGGCAGACCAAATGTAGGAAAGTCTACCCTTTTTAATGTACTGGCCGGTGAGATGATATCCATAGTGAAAGATACTCCGGGCGTGACCCGGGATCGTATCTATGCAGATGTTTCCTGGCTGGATAAAGAATTTACCCTGATTGACACAGGAGGTATTGAACCGGAGAGTAATGATATCATCCTGTCACAGATGAGGGAGCAGGCACAGATCGCGATCGATACTGCGGATGTCATTATCTTTATTACAGATGTGAGACAGGGAATGGTGGATGCAGATTCCAAGGTAGCGGACATGCTCAGACGTTCCGGAAAACCGGTTGTTCTTACCGTGAATAAAGTAGATAATTTTGATAAATTTATGCCGGATGTATATGAATTCTATAATCTGGGAATTGGTGATCCTTCACCGATCTCAGCTTCTTCAAGACTTGGAATCGGTGATATGCTCGACCGCGTGATCGAGTATTTTCCGGAGCACACAGGTGAAGGCGAAGAAGATGAGCGTCCGCGTGTTGCAATCGTAGGAAAGCCGAATGTAGGAAAATCTTCTATTATCAATAAGCTTCTGGGTGAGCAGAGAGTCATCGTGTCAGATATTGCAGGAACGACCAGAGATGCGATCGATACAGATATCGTACACGATGGAAAAGAATATGTATTTATCGATACGGCAGGACTCAGAAGAAAGAACAAGATCAAGGAAGAACTGGAGCGTTACAGTATCATACGTACGGTGACGGCTGTGGAACGTGCAGACGTGGTTCTTGTGGTGATTGATGCGACGCAGGGTGTGACCGAACAGGATGCAAAGATTGCCGGAATTGCCCATGAACGTGGAAAGGGCATCATTGTTGTGGTGAATAAATGGGATGCCATTGAGAAGAACGATAAGACGATGCGTGAATATGAGAATGAGGTTCGTCGTGTACTTTCGTTTATGCCGTATGCGGAGATTATGTATGTTTCTGCCGAAACAGGACAGCGTCTGAACAGATTATATGATATGATAGATATGGTGATTGAGAACCAGACAATGAGGGTGGCGACCGGTGTACTGAATGAGATCATGACAGAGGCTGTGGCTATGCAGCAGCCGCCTTCAGACAAGGGAAAGAGACTGAAACTGTTCTACATTACGCAGGTAGCGGTTAAGCCGCCTTCATTTGTAATATTTGTAAATGATAAAGAACTGATGCATTTTTCATACACCAGATATCTGGAAAATAAGATCCGTGAGGCATTTGGGTTCAGAGGAACAGCGCTGAAGTTCTTTATACGGGAGAGAAAGGAAAAGGATAGCTAGATATGGAACGTCTGATATGTGTGATAATTGGATATGCATTTGGACTGATACAGACCGGTTATATCTATGGAAAAAGACAGGGAGTCGATATTCGAAAAACAGGAAGCGGAAATGCGGGAACTACGAATGCGCTTCGAACGATGGGGTGGAAGGCCGGACTGGTCACATTTCTCGGTGACTGTTTTAAGTGCGTATTTGCTGTAGTACTTGTACACCTGATCTATGGGAAGAGCCATCCGGATATGATTCCTATGCTTTCCATGTATGCGGGAATGGGAGCAGTGCTTGGGCATAATTATCCATTTTACCTGAAGTTTAAAGGTGGTAAGGGAATTGCTGCGACGGCCGGTCTGATCGTCAGTACGACGAACATATGGATTGTACTGATCTGTCTGGCAGTGTTTGTCGGAATCGTAGGAGTGACCAGATATGTGTCTCTTGGTTCTCTTGCGGTTGTGATCATCTATCTGGTGAGTGTGATTGTATATGGCCGGATGGGGGGATTTGGCATTACGAATGCAGGATATCTGTATGAAATGTATGCAATCGCTGCATTTCTGATGGTATCTGCATTCTATAAGCATAAAGAGAATATAAAAAGACTTTTATCCGGCACAGAGAATAAGATCAGTGTTGGGAAAGGTAAATAAAGAAAGGAAAGAATGATTATGGCAAATGTAGGCATTATGGGAGCAGGCAGCTGGGGAACTGCACTGGCGCTATTGCTTCACAAGAACAATCATCAGGTAACCGTATGGTCTATCAGTGAGGATGAAGTCCGTATGCTTTCAGAAAAGAGGGAACATACCAGCAAGCTTCCGGGAGTAAAGCTTCCGGAGGACATGGAATTTACCTCAGACATGGAAGCAGCAATTCAGGGAAAGGACTTTATTGTGCTGGCAGTACCGTCACCATATACAAGGAGCACTGCCCGCAATATGAAGCCGTATGTTGCAGACGGACAGATTATTGTTGATGTGGCAAAAGGAATTGAAGAAGATACATTAATGACTCTGTCACAGCAGATCAAAGAAGAGATTCCGCATGCAGATGTGGCTGTGCTGTCAGGACCAAGCCATGCAGAAGAAGTAGGCCGGGGTCTTCCGACGACAGTATGTATCGGAGCAACCACAGAAAAGACTGCAAAATATCTGCAGGAGATGTTTATGAATGAAGTGTTCCGTGTGTATATCAGCCCGGACATGCTGGGTATGGAGCTTGGCGGAAGCCTGAAAAATGTTATCGCACTTGCAGCAGGTATTGCAGACGGAATGGGGTATGGAGACAATACAAAAGCGGCTCTGATCACCAGAGGAATCGCAGAGATTGCAAGACTCGGTGTGAAGATGGGCGGAGCGATTGAAACATTCAGCGGTCTTACCGGAATCGGAGACCTGATCGTTACATGTGCCAGCGTTCACAGTCGAAACCGAAAAGCCGGCTACCTGATGGGGCAGGGGAAATCCATGCAGGAGGCGATGGATGAAGTTCAGATGGTGGTAGAAGGCGTATATTCTGCGAAGGCTGCCGCAAAACTTGGAAAGAAATATGGTGTGGCAATGCCGATCATTGACAAAGTAAATGAAATCCTCTTTGAAGGAAAGGATCCTAAGGAAGCAGTGAATGAACTGATGCTTCGTGACAGTAAAGCGGAGCATACAGCTCTTCCGTGGAAAGAATAGATCTCAAAGGGACTGTTATTATTAACAGTCCCTTTTTAAGTCTGAATTTACAGATCTGCATGTTCTTTAACATATTTAATGAAATCTAATATAACCGGAGGCTGGTAAATATCTTTTAAAGTTGCCATGTAGAAAAGACGTTCCCAGGAGGGGGTAGTGATTCCAATCTTTTTTACAGGCATATATTCCAGTAACGGCATATCCGGGATAATTGCAATTCCGAATCCGGCGCTGACGAGTCCGGCAATTCCCTGGTCTTCTTCCATGGAATACGCAATTGGAGGATATCCTCCGCACTTCATAAACAGCTGATCAATGATCTGACGAAGCTCGCAGCCTTTCGAAAATACGATCTGTGGATATTCAAGTGTATCCTTTAATTCGATGGTTTGATATCTTTCAAGAGGATGTCCGTTCGGTACGATCAGAACCAATTTCTGTCGAACGATAGGAACAAAGTCAATCAATGGTTCGTTCTCCATCAAGGAACAAAATGCAATGTCATATTTGCGGTCTTTTAATCCCTGTATCATGTCGGTTGTAACACCTGTGGAGCTATGAAAATAGAAATCAATTTTTTTCTCCGGCCTGGAGTCAAGAAATCCTTTGATGTAGTTCGGAACAACGGCACTGCTAAGTGTACGAAGTTCAACAATATCTATACGGCCTTCTCCGTTTCCGGTCATTTGAAGTTTACTGACGCTTGAATCCAGCATGCTTAACGCCTGTTCAACGTCTTTGAGAAATGCCTGTCCACATTTGGTAAGTGCAACATTCCGTCCATCTTTTTCGAAAAGCTTAACCCCAAGTTCCTTTTCGAGAGAAGCAATCGCATGGCTCAAACTCGGCTGCGTGATTGCAAGAATCTCTGCAGCCTTTGTATAGTGCTCGAGATGGGCCAATGTCACAAAATATCTCAAATGATACAGATTCATATATCCGGCCCCCTTTCTTCAATTGTTGTAATTATATACATTATATTAACATGAACATCAAATAATTTCCTATGAATAAAATCTATAGATTATTATATCCGAAAATCAGTTCTAAGGGCTGGAAATTACTGCATATATTCTAACAGTACATGCGGAAGGGGAAGAAATATGGACAATTTTGATTTATACAAAGACATAAAGGCAAGAACAAACGGGGAGATCTATATCGGAGTAGTTGGTCCTGTCAGAACAGGAAAATCTACATTCATCAAAAGATTTATGGATGTACTTGTAGTACCGCATATGCAGGATGAACATGCAAAAGAACGCACAAGAGATGAGCTTCCACAGTCTGCCTCCGGAAGAACGATCATGACGACAGAACCGAAGTTTATTCCCAAGGAAGCTGCACAGATTACGCTGTCGGAGGATGTGACAGTGAAGATCCGGCTGATCGATTGTGTGGGATACATGGTCGAAGGCGCTTCCGGGCACGAAGAAGACGGAGAAGAACGAATGGTAAAGACGCCCTGGTTCGAATATGAAATTCCGTTTACGAAAGCGGCCGGAATCGGAACCCGCAAGGTGATTCATGACCATTCAACGATCGGAATCGTCATTACAACGGATGGAAGTATTACCGATATTCCAAGAGAAAACTATAAGGAAGGAGAGGGAAAAACAATCCGGGAGCTCCAGAGCATCGGAAAGCCATTTGTTGTATTGGTGAATTCCCAAAAGCCATATGGAGAAGAGGCAAGAAAGGTATCTCAGGAGCTGGAGCAGCAATATGGTGTGAAGGCAATGCCTGTAAACTGTGAACAGCTGAAAGAAGAAGACATCTACCGGATCATAGAAGCGGTACTGTATGAATTCCCGGTGTCTGAAGTGCAGTTCTATATTCCCAAATGGGCGGAGATGCTTTCACGTTCTCACAGGATCAAACAGGATCTGCTGGTACATATCCGGGAACTGATGGATCGTTTCCGGGAAATCAAAGATGCGGTGAAAGGAATAGAAGTTCCGGAAAGTCCTTATATCGAGGACATGAAGGTGGAGAAGGTTGAGATGGATACCGGATGTGTGAAGATCCGGATCAATGTTGCTGAAAGGTATTATTACGAGATGTTGAGCGAGATGACAGGAACACCGATCGGGGGACAGTATGAACTGATCACGGTAATGAAAGATCTGTCAAAGCTGAAGATGGAATACGAAGGAGTCCGGGACGCTTTTACAGCAGTTCGAATGAAAGGATACGGAGTAGTAAGCCCACGAAAAGAGGAGATCACGCTGGAGGAGCCGGTAGTGATCCGACAGGGAAATAAATTCGGTGTTAAAATTCATTCAGAGGCGCCATCCATACATCTGATTCGGGCCAATATTGAGACAGAGATTGCACCCATCGTAGGAAATGAACAGCAGGCAAATGATCTGATACAGTATATTAAAGATGCAAAAGACAGGGACGGCGGCATATGGGGAACCAGTATCTTTGGAAAGTCCATTGAAGAACTGGTCATGGATGGCATGCAGAGTAAGATGGCGATGATCAATGAAGAGAGCCAGGTGAAATTGCAGGATACTATGCAGAAGATTGTCAATGACAGCAACGGCGGTCTGGTATGCATTATTATATAAATGTGAAAAAATAAACAAATTTTGAAATAAGTATTGAATTTCCAGATGCTTTGTGTTTATAATAGGCACATGACAATGAGGTCGCATGATAGAATGTGGCCTCTTTTCTTTTTGAGAAAATGTCAGTGATATCAAATGAAAGGGTGACTATAAGATGAAAGACTACACATTTAAAGTGCCACAGGACATTGTATTTGGAATGGGTTCTTTAAAAAGACTGCCGGAATTACTTGAAAAAAGTGGTTCAAAAAAGATGATGATTGTGTCCGACCGGGGACTGGAAAAACTGGGAGTGGTTCAAAAAGTAACAGATATTGTTGAAGCAGAAGGAATTGAGACTTGCAGTTTCCTTGATATTCTTCCGAATCCTACGGTTGATATGGTAGATGAAGCAACAAAGGTATATAAGGAATCCGGTGCAACCAGTATTGTAGCGTTGGGTGGAGGAAGCCCTATGGACGTTGCAAAAGCAGTAGGAGTACTTGCCAGGTATGGAGGATCCATTACAGAATATGAAGGAGCGCATCTGGTTCCGGGGCCGATCGAACCAATCATTGCAATTCCAACGACGGCAGGTACAGGAAGTGAGGTTACTGCATTCTCTGTTATCACAGACATGTCCAGAAATTATAAACTGACAGTATTCAGTTATGAGCTGTTACCAAAATATGCACTTCTTGATCCGGAGATGATCATGTCCGTTCCGCCTATGGTTGCAGCATCCTGTGGAATCGATGCTCTGATCCATGCATGGGAAGCTTATACTTCTCTTGGTGCTTCTCCATTCTCAGATGCGATGGCTGAAAAAGCGATGGAACTGATCGGAGGAAATATCCGCAGATTTGTTGCGAACAGAAAAGATGAGGAAGCAGCATGTGCCATGATGTCGGGAAGCATGTTTGCGGGAATTGCATTTGCATGGGCAAGGCTTGGTAATGTGCATGCAATGTCTCATCCGGTCAGTGCATTCTTCGGAGTACAGCACGGTATTGCCAATTCTATTCTGCTGCCTGTAATCGTAGAATACAATGCACTGGCAGATCAGGGAAGATATGAAAAGATCTATAATTACATCAGTGAGGATCGGGAGCCGGTGAAAGATTTCAGACCGGAGATGCTGGTAGAAGAGATCCGAAAGCTGAATGCTTCGATCGGAATTCCAAGAACTCTTTCAGAGGTCGGAGTCACAGAAGATAAGATTCCACAGATGGCTGTCGATGCCATGAAGAGTGGGAATATTGCAGCCAATCCAAGAATGACTACGCTTAAGGACGTAGAAATGCTGTATCGTAAAGCGTTATAATCGTCAGAGAGACCGGACAGATATGTGTAAAGGATCATTATAGAGTACACTTACAGGTATTTTATAATGATCTTTTTTTGCTTTTTATTTCCTGTATGAGCAGGAAGATTGGGGAAATAGATTGACAAAGCGGCGAATTTATAATAGGGTTTATATATTCGAGAGTAAAGGAGAGATAGGAATGAGTAAAAAGATATTGAAGCAGCTGGGAATCATACTGGCACTCTGTCTTGTCGCGGAAGTGATTGCTTCCTTATTGCCGGTTACGATTCCGAGCAGTGTGATTGCAATCCTGATTCTTGCACTGCTTTTGACATGCAAAGTTTTAAAAGAGGAGCAGATAAAGGAAACCGCTGATTTTATGCTGGATAATATGGCACTTGTATTTGTTCCGATATCAGTAGGAATGATTGAAGATCTGGAACTTTTAAAGGGACAGATTGCCGGATTTCTTGTGGTTGTGTGCATTTCACTGGTGCTTACGTTTCTTGGAACATATGCTTCTGTGAGAATCGTCCAGAAGTGTATGAAATGGGCTTTGAAGAAGGGAGGAAAATCAAATGAGTAATCTATGGTCAGATCCACTGTTTGGAATTATGCTGACAGTGATTGCGTTTTATATCGGAAGTATAGTGGCAAAAAAGGTAAGATCACCGATTGCAAATCCACTTTTGATTGCAATGATCATCTGTATTCTTGTAATGAAGATCCTTCATATATCATATGAAGATTATATGGAAGGAGCACAGTTCATCTCGCTGTTCCTTGTTCCGGCAACTGCAATTCTCGGATTGTCAATCTATCGGCAGAGGAAAGTTCTTAAAGAACAGTTTCTTCCGATCGTAATAGGATGTCTGACCGGCAGTCTTTTATCGATGGCGAGTACGGTCGTTCTCTGCAAGATGCTGTCACTTCACAGTGAGATGTTGTATTCCCTGATTCCAAAGTCTGTGACGACGGCAATTGCACTTGACGTATCAGAACAGCTGGGCGGTCTTCGATCCATTACGATGATGGCGGTAATCATATGCGGTACGGGAGGTGCCATCATCCATCCTATGGTGATTCGTCTGCTGAGATTGAAAGATCCGGTAGCAACCGGAGTTGCGTTTGGAACGGCAAGCCATGCAATCGGTACATCAAAAGCACTTGAAATCGGCGAAGTGGAGGGTGCAGTCAGCGGAGTAGCGATGGGAGTAGCAGGAATCTGTACGGTAATCATTGCATTATTTCTGTAAAAGGTATAATATTATAAAATACATGACTATTGATGAAAGGTAATGGAGGTACGATATGAAAGTAGCAATTATTACGGCAAATACAGATATATACAAGGGAAGAGAGGAGAATTCCAGCGGGGAGGCAATTCGTAAAATGATTGAAGAAGCCGGATTTGAAACGGTGTTTCTGAGAGCGCTTCCGCTTGACCGGGAAGTATTATCTGCAGTAATGCAGCGGATTGCCGATGGTCGTCTTGCTGATCTGATCCTTACGACGGGAGGAGCAGGATGTGCTCCCCAGGATTGTACACCGGAGGCAACAACAGATATCGTAGAAAGACCGGTACTTGGAATTGCAGAGGCAATGCGTGCTCATACGATGAAGCTGACAAAGCGTTCCATGCTGAATCGCAGTACTGCAGGAATCCGCAATGGTGTTCTGATTGTAAATCTTCCGGGAAAAACACAGGCAGTAAAAGAAAGTCTGAGATACCTTCTTCCGGAGCTTGCGCATGCAGTGGAAGTGATCCAGAAAGAGGATTAACAGATGAAGGTTACATATCTGAGACATAGCGGTTTTGTAGTGGAATATGCAGAGCTTGTTCTGATCTTTGATTATTACAAAGGCACACTGCCGGATTTTTCAGCGGATAAAAAGATCTATGTGTTTGTGAGCCACAGACATCATGATCATTTTCAGAAAACGATCTTTGAATGGAAGGAAAGATATCCTGATATCAAGTATATTCTTTCTGATGATATCGAAGAAAAGGGACCGGAAGGATGTACTTGTTATATTGGACCACGGGAAAAGATCACAGTGGATGATCTTGGGATTCAGACCTTCCGATCTACAGATGAAGGAGTTGCTTTTCTGATAGAAGGCAAGGGAAAAGTACTGTATCATGCCGGAGATCTGAACTGGTGGCACTGGGAAGAAGAAAGTGATGTCTATAATGAAATGATGCGGAGAAAGTATCAGCATGAAATAAGTAAGATCGGATATGACGGTATCGATATTGCTTTTGTTCCACTGGATCCAAGACAGGAAAAACAGGAGCTCTGGGGGCTTGATTATTTTATGAAGCATACGAATACGGAACGTGTATTTCCGATGCATATGTGGGACGGATATGAAGTATATGACAGATTAATGAATGACCCGCAGGCAGAATCATATAAGGACAGGGTGATGCATATTACAGGTCCGCAGCAGATATTTGAATGGGAGGATGAAATATGATGCATGTGAGTATCTATACGGACGGTGCGGCGAGAGGGAATCCGGATGGCCCGGGAGGCTATGGCACTGTATTGGAATATGTGGATACCAGGGGGATTCTGCATATGAAAGAGCTCTCCCAGGGATACAGGCGCACGACCAACAATCGTATGGAGCTCATGGCGGTAATTGCAGGACTGGAAGCATTGAATCGTTCCTGTGAGGTGGATCTGTATTCTGATTCCAAATATGTAGTGGATGCATTCAATCAGCACTGGATTGACAGCTGGCTGAAAAAGGGATGGAAACGGGGAAAGAATGAACCGGTCAAGAATGTGGATCTCTGGAAAAGACTTTTAAAAGCGAAGGAACAGCATCAGGTCGTGTTTCACTGGGTGAAGGGGCATGATGGTCATCCGCAGAATGAAAGATGTGATCAGCTGGCTACATCTGCAGCTGATGGTGATGAATTGATAGACGATATCGGGATCACAGAATAAAAAGTATTTGTGATTTTGAGATACCAGTGTTATAATGAAACACGTGCGTAATGCACATATGCAAGTAAGACAGGTAATCGCGGCTGCGAAAGCTGAAAAGCTGCAGACGAGGAAAGTCCGGGCTTCACAGGGCAGGATGCCGGATAACGTCCGGTGGAGGTGACTCCAAGGAAAGTGCAACAGAAATGTACCGCCTGAATTCTATTCAGGTAAGGGTGGAAGGGCAGTGTAAGAGACTACCGCCCTGCTGGTAACAGCAGGGGCATATGTAAACCCCATTCGAAGCAAGACCGGATAAAGACAATGTGGCGGCCCGTCACGTCTTAGGTAGGTCGCTTGAATCCATCGGCAACGATGGATCTAGATAGATGATTACTCAACGACATAACCCGGCTTATCGTTTTGCTTGTTCTATTATGAATAAAATGAAGGGACTGTCTCGAATATAGAGATATCATTCTGAAATATATCATTCCATAAGAAAAGCTGAGGTAAGCGAGTGAGCGTCGAAGCGTTTTTATGGAATGATATATTTTACATGAAGTATCTCTATATTGGGACAGTCCCTTTATTATTATGCATTTTATATTATTTCAGATTGCCTTCATATTTCTCTTCACAATATTTACAGCGATATATCTCTTTTTCAGGATCGGTAAGAACGAAGATATGATCCAATTCCTGTTCAATGGATGTGATACATCTTGGATTTTTACAGCGGATCACATTTTTGATCTCGCGGGGAAGATGTAATGCCTTCTTTTCAACGATCTCAGAATCCTTGATAATATTGATGGTGATGTTGTGATCGATAAAGCCGAGAATATCAAGATCCATAAAATCGATCGGACACTCAATCTTCATGATGTCTTTTTTACCCATCTTACTGCTCTTGGCATTTTTTATAATTGCAACACAGCAGTCCAGCTTGTCAAGATGAAGATATTTATAGATATCCATGCTGCGACCGGCCTGAATATGATCCAGTACAAATCCTTCTTCTATACGGCCAACGTTCAATGTATTATTTATCATAATGCGTTCCTCCTTACACTTCAATTTCCAGCAGTGTCAGTATCAGCGCCATACGGATGTATACACCGTACTGTACCTGTTTAAAGTATGCTGCTCTCGGGTCGTCGTCTACTTCAACAGAGATCTCATTGACTCTCGGAAGCGGATGGAGTACATACATATTCTCCGGAGCCATTTTCATCTTCTTTGCATCCAGGATATAGAAGTCTTTCATACGTACATAATCTTCTTCGTTGAAGAAACGTTCTTTCTGAACACGTGTCATGTAGAGAAGATCCAGTTTTGGCAGGGCATCTTCGAGACGTACGACTTCTTCATAAGGAATATTCTCACGATCCAGAACATCGGAACGGATATAGCTTGGGAGTCTCAGTTCTTCCGGAGAAATCAGAATAAACCGGATTCCAGGATAACGCACCAGTGCATGAATCAGAGAGTGAACAGTACGTCCGAACTTCAGATCTCCGCATAAGCCGATCGTCATGTGATCCAGATGTCCCTTTAAAGAGCGGATCGTAAGAAGATCTGTCAGAGTCTGTGTCGGGTGCTGATGTCCACCGTCACCTGCATTAATCACAGGGATGGTAGAATGTCTGGATGCTACCATTGGGGCACCTTCTTTTGGATGACGCATTGCACAGATATCTGCATAGCAGGATACGGTTCGAATCGTGTCGGATACACTTTCTCCCTTAGCAGCGGAACTGGAATCCTGAGAAGAGAAGCCGAGAACGCTTCCGCCAAGATTCAGCATGGCAGCCTCGTGGCTCAGTCTGGTTCTTGTACTTGGTTCATAGAACAGAGTAGCAAGCTTTTTTCCGGCACAGGCATGTGCATATTTTTCAGGATTTGCCTCGATGTCATTGGCAAGATCCATAAGTTTGTCTAATTCTTCCACAGTGAAATCAAGTGGACTCATTAAGTGTCTCATAAAAACCTCCTCAATTATAAATATGTAAGTAATTCAGATACAGATTTCCGCTTTGGTGCTTCGGGATCAATATCCGGCCAGCCAATTGCAATCAGTGCTCCCAACTCCTGATCGTCCGGGATATTCAGAAGGCTGGTGATTCCATCTTCATCCCAGATCCCCATAATCACCGTGCCAAGACCTGCTTCGTGGGCAGCAAGACAAAAGGTCTGGCATGCTGCACCGATATCAAACATCTGCCAGCGGTCTCCCTTTTTCGTTGAGTAAGAACCGTCGCGTTCAAATCCACTGCGGCCTTTTACAAAGGTAACTGCAATCAGCATAGGGGCCTGTCTGATAATGTTGGAATTGTGTTCTTGGGTATAATCATTAATAATAGAACTAAGAATTGAAGAATCTTCAATGGCGATATAACGAGTAATCTGACTATTCTTCCAGGAAGGAGAATAGGATGCAGCCGATATCAGGGAATCTAATAATGAATGATCAATAGAATCCGGTTTAAACTTTCGGATACTTCTTCTGGTTTTGATACATTCTAGTGTGTTCATATCATTATCCTCCGTATTGAAAATCTTTCATACATCATATAATAAATGTTAAACTTTTTCAACGCCTGTTGAACGAAAATTTTACAAATCGGACTTTTTTATTTTTGGAATACAGAAAAGTAAGAGGGTAGATTTTATAAAAAAATTGTATTATAATACAAGATAGACTGCGTATAAGAACGTATGTGTAAGGGTATGAAGGAGAATAACAGATGACAGAATTAGAGGAACTGAGAGTAAAATTAAGTGACGTAGATGATCAGATCGTGAAACTCTATGAAGAAAGAATGAATATCTGTGAAGAGATCGGAATGAATAAGATCAGAAACGGATACAAGATCTTTGACCGGCAGCGAGAGCGCAATAAGATTACAGAAGTAACGAATAAGGTCACCTCTGAGTTTAACAAAAAAGGAATCGGTGAAGTCTATAAACAGTTTCTGGCAATCAGCAGAAAGCTTCAGTATCAGCAGCTTGTGGATGCAGGTGCACTGGGACGGCTTCCGTTTATTGAGATTGATTCTCTGGATAAGGAGAACGCAAGAATTGTATTTCAGGGAACAGAAGGTGCTTACAGTCAGGCTGCCATGGAGCATTATTTTGGAAAAGGATGTAACAATTATCATGTACATACGTTTCGTGAGGCGATGGAAGCAATTGAAGAGGGAGCTGCTGACTATGCGGTACTTCCGATCGAGAATTCCACGGCAGGAGCGGTTAACGAGATCTATGATCTGCTGGTAGAATTCGAGAACTATATTGTGGGAGAGACCATTATCCCGATTAAAAATACGTTATCCGGGCTTCCGGGGACCGACATATCTGAGATTGAAAGAGTCTACTCCAAGGCAGAGGCTCTGATGCAGGCGTCCAGATTTCTGGATCAGCATGCGGACTGGCAGCAGATCAGTGTGGCTAATACGGCCCTCGCAGCAAAGAAGATTCTGGAAGATCAGGATAAAAGGCATGCAGCAGTCTGCAGTGCATATGCGGCATCTGTCTATGGGTTATCTGTACTGGCTGAGGATATCAATGATGAAAAGAATAATTCTACAAGATTTATTGTGATCACCAATCAGAAGGTGTTTTTAAAAGATGCAAAGAAGATTAGTATCTGTTTTGAAATTCCTCACGAAAAATGTTCGTTGTATCATCTCTTGTCTCATTTTGTGTATAACGATTTGAATATGACGAAGATTGAATCAAGACCTATGGAGGGAAAAAGCTGGGAATATCGTTTCTTTATTGATTTTGATGGTAATCTGACAGAGCCGGGAGTGAAGAATGCAATCCGGGGACTTCGGGAAGAAAGCCGGAATCTGAGAATTCTTGGAAATTATTAAAGGGAAGAGTGGTAGAAGATGAGAACTAATGAGTTAATGTTATACAAGCACATGGAAAATGGTCAGATCCTTCAGGATATGACTTTTCTGATGGAAAATTACCAAAATGACTATTATAATATGGAGGATATGAAGGGACTTCTGTTCGAGTCGGTGAATGAGATACTTGAACTGGCGGTCAGTCATGGATTCGAAGGAGATCTGTGGCATAATTATCTGACATATCTGATGGCAAGCCATGAAAATGCGTACAGCACTTCCTGTGAGATTGTAGGAGCGGTAGAGGGAAGCATTAATCAGGTTGCACTTCATGATTTTGCAATCTTTAAAGAACTCTTTGACTATGATTTTCATGATCTGGAAGAAGTCATGGGAGTAGATTGTCTGTCAATGATTCATGACTATCAGGGAACGAGCGGACATGGGAAGGTATTCAACCAGAGGGTACGCGACAAAATCTGCGGATTGAGCAGAAGTCTTGCGAAAGCGGAGACGCCGGAAGAATTCAAGAATATTATGACACAGTTTTATAAAGAATTCGGTGTGGGTAAGTTCGGGCTTCACAAAGCATTTCGTGTAGAGCATGTTGAGGATGGCGCAGAGATCATACCGATTACCAAGATCGCACATGTGCATCTGGATGATTTGGTCGGATATGAGATTGCAAAGAAGAAACTGATTGAAAATACCGAGGCATTCGTAGAAGGAAGAAAGGCCAATAACTGTCTGCTGTTTGGCGATGCGGGGACGGGAAAATCATCTTCCATCAAAGCGATTCTGAACCAGTATTATGATCAGGGACTCCGTATGATAGAAGTGTACAAGCATCAGTTCCAGGATCTGAATGATGTGATTGCACAGATTAAAAACAGAAATTACAAGTTCATTATCTATATGGATGATCTGTCTTTTGAAGAGTTTGAGATTGAGTATAAGTATCTGAAGGCCGTGATTGAAGGCGGACTGGAAAGAAAACCGGATAACGTATTAATCTATGCAACTTCAAACAGAAGACATCTGATCCGGGAAACATTTAAGGATAAAGAAGATCGGGACGAGGAACTTCATACCAATGATACGGTACAGGAAAAGCTGTCTCTGGTTGCACGTTTTGGCGTGACGATCTATTTTGGAAAGCCGGATAAGAAGGAATTTCAGGAGATTGTACGTCAGCTTGCAAAGAGAAGCTCGATCGATATGCCGGAAGACCAGCTCTTGCTGGAAGCGAATAAGTGGGAACTCAGCCATGGAGGATTATCCGGAAGAACGGCACAGCAGTTCATTGATTATCTGGCGGGAACAAAAGAAAACCGTTGAGAAAATTGGTAGTTAACATGAAAAAAGATCTGACACAGGGAAATATAACAAAGACAATGCTGGTGTTTGCAGGGCCAATGATTGTTGGGAACCTGCTCCAGCAATGTTATAATATTGTAGATATGCTGATTGTGGGTAAGTTTCTGGGGGCAGGAGCGCTGGCAGCGGTAGGAGCTGCATATACGCTGATGACCTTCCTGACCTCTGTTCTGATCGGCATGTGTATGGGCAGCGGAACCGTTTTTTCGTTTTATTTCGGACAAGAGAACCATCGAAAGCTAAGAGAGGGAATCACCTCTTCTTTTCTTTTTATCGGAGTGATCACGTTGGTGATGAATGTCCTTGTATTTGTATTGATCGATATCATATTGTACCTTTTGAAGATTCCTGCGGATATTCAGCAGATGACCAGGGAATATGTGTGGGTAATCTTCTGGGGAATCTTTTTTATTTTTTTGTACAATTTTTTTGCTTTTTTGTTAAGAGCGGTAGGAAATTCTGTGATTCCACTGCTGTTTCTTGGAATCTCTTCCGTTCTCAATATTGTTCTGGATATTCTGTTTGTGCTTGTGTTTCAGTGGGGAATTGCGGGAGCTGCATGGGCGACGGTAGTGTCACAGATCGTATCCGGTGTTGGGATTGCGATGTATACATGGGTCCAAGAACCGTCGCTTCGATTTTCAATGAGACTACAGGCGATCAGAAAGAGCAGAGATTCGCTTGGAGAGATTATACATTTTTCAATTGCCGCAAGTGTTCAGCAATCGGTTATGAACTTTGGAATTCTTATGATCCAGGGGCTGGTGAACAGTTTTGGAACAGCGGTAATGGCTGCATTTGCTGCAGCAGTCAAGATTGACTCATTTGCTTATATGCCGGCGCAGGAATTTGCCAATGCATTTTCCATCTTTATCTCACAGAACCGCGGTGCAGGAAAGCAGCAGCGTGTGGACAAGGGGGTACGTTCGGCAATCCTTACTTCCGTACTTTTTTGCGTTGGTGTATCGGTTACGGTTGTGTTACTGGCCAGGTATCTGATGCTGATATTTATTCAGCCCTCTGAAGTAGAGATTATTCGCATTGGTGTTGAATATCTCAGGATTGAAGGATCATTTTATCTTGGAATAGGAATTCTTATGTTGTGGTATGGATATTATCGTGCAATCGGTAAACCGGAGATGTCGGTGGTGCTTACGGTGATATCACTTGGAACCAGAGTTTTGCTTGCATATACCCTGGCCCCAATCAGGGCTATCGGTGTATATGGAATCTGGTGGGCGATTCCGATCGGATGGTTCCTTGCAGATGTGACCGGATATCTGTATCTCAGGTGGATCCAGAGAGAATAAAAAGAGAGGAGATGATATAATCTTTCCTCTCTTTTTGTTGATTTGGAATCGTACAGATCCGTTTTCTAATCGTCTATCATTTGAATACCGGTAATGTCAGAATCAATCATAAGTGAATAATTGGTATAGTATACAACAAATCCAGGTTTTGCACCGTTCGGTTTTTTGACATGTTTTTTTTCTACATAATCAATCTCGACTTTATCACTACCCCGATTTTTTGAGTAATATGCAGCAAGTCGTCCCGCTTCTTCGAATGTGCGGTCCGGAAGTTCATTGCCGTTGGTTTTTACAATGACATGGGAACCGGGAGCACCTTTGGCATGAAACCACCAGTCTCCTCCGTTGGCAAAGTTAAATGTCAGCTCATCGTTCTGCAGGTTGTTTTTTCCAACATACATGTGATATCCGTCACCGGAGATAAAGTGCAGTGGCTTGCTGGTAATCTTAACTTTTTTGCGGGTATTTTTTCTTCGGATATAGCCGCTCTGCATCAATTCTTCCTTAATCTGGGTAAGATCTGCCTCGCTCATGGCGATATCGAGGGAATTGCTGATGGATTCCAGATATTGTATGTCGTCAGCAGTTTCACGGATCAGTTCACTCAATGCCTCATACGTACGTTTTTGTTTGTTATATCTGGCAAAGTATTTCTGTGAATTCTCCTGTGGGGTCAGCGTCGGGTCAAGTGGAATGACAATGTCCTGATTGGTATAATAATTGAATGCTTTCAGTTCTTTTGAACCGGGCTCAAGATTGTAGCCGTAAGCATTGATCAGCTCTCCATATACGCGATATTTTTCACGCCCTTCGGTATCTCTTAGCTGGCGTGTCTGAAGGTCATACTTTTTTCGATTACGTTCCAGTGCTGTCGAGACCACATGTCTGAGATCAGCACTTTTTTGATGAATTCTCGTCAGTGTGTTTCGGGTAGAATAGTAGATGTAAAGCACCTCAGAGATGGAATCATACGTCTGACCGGTCAGATTCTGAAAGTGTGACAGAGGCAGCGCACTGAATTCTTTTGGAGCGTTGTGGTCAAAGTAGATGACCGGATGGAACTGGCCAGTGCGGATTGCTTCCATATAATACTGAAACTGACGATACAGATGAATCATGATATCTTCAGAGAGATCTTTTGCCGTAACAGAGGAATCAATTCCGGCAAGACTGCAGATCTCTTCTGCGACAACCGGGCTGATACCTGTAAAACTTGTGTAGATTGCTTTGGCAAGGGGCATTGGTCTCTCAGAAAGTGTTCTGGTAAAGATATCAGCGTCTGAAGTCAGAGGATCCAGCTTTTCCTGCGTATCCGGAATAAAATACTCCCGTCCGGGAAGAACTTCACGTACAGAACTCATCTGGGCGGAGACATGCTTGATGCTGTCGATGATTCGATCCTGATCATCACAGAATATAATGTTACTGTGCTTTCCCATGATCTCAACGATCAGTTTTTTTCGGCAGAGATCTCCCAGTTCATCCAGATGCTCGATGTCCAGCTGGATGATTCGTTCCAGTTTCGGCTGCGAGACAGCAACGATCCGTCCATTTCCGATGTGTTTTCTGAGCAGCATACAGAAATTAGGTGCTGTCATGGGACTTGGTTTGTTGTCCTCGGTCAGATATATAAGAGGAAGAGATGCACTTGCAGAGATGTAGAGCCTTCGTAATCCTTCCGGTGTCTTGACAGAGAGGAGAAGCTCATCCGTCTCAGGCTGTGCGATCTTGGCAATTCTGCCGCCAGTAAGACAGGAACGAAGTTCCTGAACGAGAGCGGCAACTGTAATTCCGTCAAATGCCATAATAGATATTCCTTTCGTAATATGATATTGTGTGGTTAAAACCTGTGATATTACAGTTCACACCTGTGCCAACTGTAACTTTCTAATTAGTATATCATAGTTGACGAGATATTCCAAATGCCTTATAATAATACTGGTTTTTGCCGTACAATTTTATACATTATTATTTTTAAGAAGAGGTTCTAACATGATTAAAAGTATGACAGGTTTTGGACACTGTGAAATAACAGAAGGAAACCGTAAGTTTTCGGTAGAGATGAAAAGTGTAAATCATCGTTATCTGGATGCCAACATCCGTATGCCGAAGAAACTGAATTTTTTCGAAAATGCGATTCGTAATCTGTTGAAGCAGAGTGTTCACCGTGGAAAAGTAGATATATTTATTACATATGAGGACATGTCAGAAAGTCAGGTGTCGTTAAAATATAATGAGACACTTGCCGCAGAGTATTTGTCTTATCTGAAAAAGATGGGAGAAACATTCTCTCTGGAAAATGATATTCGGGTTTCTACATTATCCCGTTATCCGGAAGTTCTTACAATGGAGGAACAGCCGGTAGATGAGGATGAACTGTGGAATGGACTGAAGAAAGCGCTGGATGGTGCTATCAGCCAGTTTGTGGAGACTCGTACACTGGAAGGAGAACACCTGAAGGAAGATCTGATCAGTAAACTGGACGGTATGCTGAATCTTGTAGGTGAGATTGAAGAGCGTTCTCCGAAGATCCTGGCAGAGTATCGTGCGAAGCTTGAAGAGAAGGTAAAAGAACTTCTGGAAGATACACAGATGGATGAAGGACGGATCGCAGCCGAAGTTGTTATATTTGCGGATAAGATCTGTACAGATGAAGAAGTAGTGAGACTCAGAAGCCATGTGAATCACATGAAAGAAACACTTCTGTCAGATGAGAGTGGAATCGGACGTAAGCTGGACTTTATCGCACAGGAGATGAACCGTGAGGCGAATACGATTCTTTCCAAGGCGAATGATCTTGAAGTCTCCAATATCGGAATTGAACTTAAGACCGAGATTGAAAAAGTCAGAGAGCAGATTCAGAACATTGAATAGATACAGAAGAATGATAACAGAATGAGAGGGTAAGTTCATGGAAGAAAAAGGTATACTGATCGTAGTATCTGGTTTTTCCGGTTCCGGAAAAGGAACGATCATGAAAGAACTGTTGAAAAAGTATGAGAATTATGCATTGTCGATTTCTGCAACAACGAGAAATCCCCGTGTCGGAGAAGAAAACGGACGGGAATACTTTTTCAAATCGGTAGAAGAATTTGAAAAAATGATTGCGAAAGATGAATTGATAGAGTATGCTAAGTACGTGGATAATTACTACGGAACGCCGCGTGAATACGTGGAAGAGCAGATGAAAGCAGGCAAAGATGTGATCCTGGAGATTGAAATACAGGGTGCGCTCAAGGTCAGGGAGAAGTTCCCGGATGCACTGCTTTTGTTTGTAACGCCGCCGAGTGCACAGGAGCTGAAGAAGCGTCTGGTGAACCGTGGTACGGAGACTATGGATGTGATTGAATTCCGTATGAACCGTGCAAAAGAAGAGGCTCTTGGAATGGATCAGTATGATTATCTGATTATCAACGATGACCTTCAGGAATGTGTAGAAGAAGTGCATCGGATCATTCAGGGAGAGCACAGAAGAAGTTTTCGTAATTACGCATTTATAGAGCAGATGAAACAAGAATTGAAAGGAGAATAGTGTATGTTACACCCATCTTACACAGATTTAATGTGCGTAGTAAACAAGGACGTAGAAGAAGGTGAGACAAAAGTCGTAAACAGCCGTTATTCTATCGTTATGGCTACTGCAAAAAGAGCAAGAGAGATCATTGACGGATCCATGCCTCTTGTAGATACCAGAGGAGGAGAAAAACCGTTGTCCGTTGCAATCGATGAACTGAATCAGGGGAAGATTAAAGTGATCGGTGAAGAAGAGGAATAATCCGAAAAGTGACAGGTAACAGGCAGGTGCCGTAAGGTATCTGCCTTTCTTCACAATGTGACCGACGAAAAGGAGGAAATGATGAATATATTATTTATATCACTTGGATGTGATAAAAATCTGGTGGATTCGGAAGTCATGTTGGGGCTTCTGGATGCAAAGGGCTATCAGATCGTAGACGATGAGACGATGGCAGATGTGATCGTGGTCAATACCTGCTGTTTTATCCATGATGCAAAAGAAGAAAGCATTCAGACAATTCTGGATATGGCCCGGTACAAGACGGAAGGACGACTGAAAGCACTGATCGTCACCGGATGTCTTGCACAGAGATATCAGGAAGAGATTCAAAAAGAGATACCGGAAGTAGATGCAGTTCTCGGTACCACATCTTACGATAAGATTGTCGATGCGGTGGAAGGTGCGCTTGTCGGAAACGGGCATATGGAGCTTGCAGATGTCAATGCACTTCCGCTTCCGGACAGTCACAGAATGGTGACGACAGGCGGGCATTATGCGTACCTGAAGATTGCAGAAGGATGTGACAAGCATTGCACATACTGTATTATTCCAAAAATCCGAGGTAATTACCGGAGTGTTCCGATGGATCGTCTGGTGAAAGAAGCGGAAGAACTCGCAGAGCAAGGGGTGAAAGAACTGATTCTGGTTGCGCAGGAGACAACTCTGTACGGAAGGGATCTGTACGGAGAAAAAAGCTTGCATGTACTTCTCAGAAGACTCTGTGAGGTGAAAGGAATCCGCTGGATCCGGATCCTTTATTGCTACCCGGAAGAGATTGATGAAAATCTGATCCGGGTTATGAAAGAAGAACCGAAGATCTGCCATTATCTGGATCTACCGATACAGCATGCCAATGATGAGATCCTGAAAAGAATGGGAAGAAGAACATCCAAAAAGCAATTGATCGATATTATCGAAAAGCTGCGTCAGGAAATCCCGGATATTACACTTCGTACCACGCTGATTACGGGATTTCCGGGAGAGACGAAAGAACAGCACGAGGAAGTCATGGAATTTGTGGATGAGATGGAGTTTGACCGTCTCGGAGTATTCACCTATTCTCCGGAGGAAGATACACCGGCAGCATCCATGCCGGATCAGATACCGGAGGAAGTAAAAGTGGATCGCCAGGCAGAGATCATGGAACTGCAGCAGGATATCGTATTTGATCAGGCGGAAGATATGATCGGACGGGAAGTATTGGTTATGATTGAAGGAAAAGTGGCCGATGAAAATGCATATGTGGGGCGTACATACAAGGATGCTCCGAATGTAGACGGTCTTATTTTCATAAACACAGATGAGGAACTGATGACCGGAGATTTTGCAAAAGTAAAGGTAACCGGAGCATTGGAATATGATTTGATAGGAGAGTTGATGTAATGAATTTACCAAACAAATTAACCGTTTTAAGAGTAATTATGGTACCGTTTTTTGTGTTTTTCATGCTGACTGATGTGGGAGGAGCTGCCAATAAATGGATTGCGCTGATAATCTTCTGTGTGGCAAGTCTTACGGATATGCTGGATGGCAAGATTGCCAGAGCAAGAAATCTGGTAACGAATTTCGGAAAATTTATGGATCCCCTGGCAGACAAGCTTCTGGTATGTTCTGCAATGATCTGTATGATTCCGATGGGAAAGCTGGAAGCATGGTTTGTGATCGTTATTATTGCCAGAGAATTTATCATCAGCGGGTTCCGTCTGGTGGCATCCGATAATGGAATCGTGATTGCGGCAAGCTACTGGGGGAAGTTTAAAACAGTTTCTCAGATGGCTATGATCATTGTACTGATTGCAGATCTCGGAGGCGCTTTTGACCTGATCGGAACGATACTGATCTGGGTATCTCTGGTTCTGACGGTTGTGTCCCTGATCGATTATGTAGCCAAGAATGTTCAGGTGTTGACTCAGGGAGGCATGTAATCCATGACAGTAGAACTGATTTCAGTCGGTACGGAGATCTTACTTGGGAATATTGTAAATACCAATGCGGCATATCTTTCTGAAAAATGTGCGATGCTGGGATTGTCCTGCTATCACCAGAGTGTGGTAGGAGACAATGAGGAGCGCCTGCAGGATACATTGAAGACCGCACTGTCCCGATCAGATATCGTAATCCTCAGCGGAGGTCTCGGACCTACGAAAGATGATATTACGAAAGAAGTTGCAGCAAGAGTTTTTCGAAAACCGCTTTATGAGGATGCCCATACGAAAGAACGGATTCAGGAATATTTTCTGAGAAATCATCGCAGACAGATTACGGAGAATAACTGGAAGCAGGCACTGGTTCCGGAAGGTGCAGTCGTGATTGACAATCACAATGGTACTGCACCCGGTCTGATTCTTGAAGACCATGGGAAAATAGTAATTCTTCTGCCGGGTCCTCCGAATGAGATAAAGCCGATGTTTGAGAGGGATATTGTACCTTATCTGACCCGTATGCAGCCGGAGGGAATCTACTCAAGGATGGTCAAGATCTGTTCCATCGGAGAAAGCAGTGCAGAGACGATGGTATCAGATCTGATGGACGCGCAGACGAATCCGACGCTCGCACCATATGCCAAGACGGGAGAAGTACATTTTCGCGTGACAGCCAGAGCGGCAGATGAAAAGGCGGCCGAGAAGCTGATGCAACCAATGCTGGAAGAATTGTCCCGAAGGTTTGGAGATAAGATCTATACAATGTGTGAGGATGTTTCTCTGGAAGATGTCGTGGTTCATATGTTGGCTGATCAGAAGATGACAGTGACAACGGCCGAATCCTGTACCGGAGGTCTGCTTGCAGGCAGACTTCTCAATGTATCCGGTGCATCTGATGTATATAAAGAAGGATATGTGACGTATGCAAATGAATCAAAGGAACATCTTCTTGATGTAAGACATGAGACGCTTGAAACTTACGGAGCTGTCAGTGAACAGACGGCGGCTGAGATGGCAAAAGGAGCGGCACGCGCGGCAGGGGCGGATGCAGCTCTTGGTGTGACGGGAATTGCCGGTCCCGGGGGAGGAACACCGGAAAAACCGGTGGGTCTTGTCTATATCGGATGCTATGTAAAAGGACATGTGAGAGTGGAAGAATGTCATTTTACCGGGAACCGAAGTAAAAACAGGGAATCTGCAGTTGCAAGAGCACTGACACTTTTAAGAGAGGAACTGTTAAAATAATATTATTTACAGGGAAAAAGACTGTAATATTCGGCAGATTTTAGATAACAAAAAATATTGACGAATGGTGGAATATATGAGAAAATAATAGCCGAGTATGGTGTTAAAGTTATAACAAGCCTTACAGTAGTAAATACGCATATAGTTGAAAGGAGTTTTAAAATGATTTATTCAAAGGAAGTAGAAATGATGTGTCCGGTAGCTCAGGGTGCAAATCACGGACCGGCTCCGATTCCGGAAGAAGCAAAATGGGTGCAGGCTAAAGAAGTAAAGGATATTTCCGGCTTTACACATGGTATTGGCTGGTGTGCTCCTCAGCAGGGTGCCTGCAAGCTGACTTTGAACGTAAAGGATGGTATTATTCAGGAAGCACTGGTTGAGACAATCGGATGTTCAGGAATGACACATTCTGCAGCTATGGCTTCTGAGATTCTTCCAGGAAAAACTATTTTAGAGGCATTGAATACAGACCTTGTATGTGATGCAATTAATACAGCTATGAGAGAGTTGTTCTTACAGATCGTATACGGAAGAACTCAGAGTGCATTCTCAGAAGACGGACTTGCAGTTGGTGCAGGACTGGAAGATCTTGGAAAGGGACTTCGTTCTCAGGTAGGTACTATGTACGGAACACTTGCAAAAGGACCTCGTTACCTTGAGATGGCAGAAGGTTATGTAACAGGTATTGCATTGGATGCAAACGATGAGATCATCGGATACCAGTTCGTAAGCCTTGGAAAATTCACTGATTTCATCAAAGCAGGTGACACACCAAACGATGCTTGGGAGAAAGCAAAAGGACAGTATGGACGTGTTGCAGACGCAGTGAAGATTATTGATCCACGTAAAGAGTAGTCGCGTTTGGCGCAGCGCACCGCATGGAAGAATGTGCAGGGTGTGTACGCGCAGATAGGATACATAAAGGTAAGGAAATCAGGAGGATAAGTAAATGGCTTTATTTGAATCATATGAAAGAAGAATTGATAAAATCAATGAAGTGTTAGCAAGCTATGGCATCGCTTCTATCGAGGAAGCTGAGAAGATCACAAAGGATGCCGGACTTGATGTATACAATCAGATCAAGGGCATTCAGCCGATCTGTTTTGAAAATGCATGTTGGGCTTATACAGTAGGTGCAGCAATTGCAATCAAGAAGGGATGTAAGACAGCAGCTGACGCAGCAGCAGCAATCGGAGAAGGTCTTCAGGCTTTCTGTATTCCGGGATCTGTAGCTGATCAGCGTAAAGTAGGTCTTGGACATGGTAACTTAGGAAAGATGCTTCTGGAAGAAGATACAGACTGCTTCGCATTCCTGGCTGGTCACGAATCATTCGCAGCAGCTGAAGGTGCAATCGGCATCGCAGAGAAGGCAAACAAGGTTCGTAAGAAACCTCTTCGTGTTATCTTGAATGGTCTTGGAAAAGACGCTGCAAAGATCATTTCCAGAATTAACGGATTTACATATGTTCAGACAGAATATGACTATTATACAGGCGAATTAAAAGAAGTTCAGAGAATCGCATACTCTGACGGACTTCGTTCCAAAGTAAACTGCTATGGAGCAAATGACGTACGTGAAGGTGTTGCTATCATGCACAAAGAGGGCGTAGACGTATCCATCACAGGTAACTCTACAAACCCGACACGTTTCCAGCACCCGGTTGCAGGTACTTATAAGAAAGAATGTATCGAACAGGGTAAGAAGTACTTCTCAGTAGCATCAGGCGGTGGTACAGGACGTACACTTCATCCGGATAACATGGCTGCAGGACCGGCTTCTTACGGTATGACAGATACATTGGGACGTATGCATTCTGATGCACAGTTTGCAGGATCTTCTTCTGTACCGGCTCACGTTGAGATGATGGGCTTAATCGGAGCAGGTAATAACCCGATGGTTGGTATGACTGTTGCAGTTGCAGTAAGCGTAGAGGAAGCTGCTAAGGCTGGCAAGTTCTAAGAAATGGCTTAGAAGAAGTTTTCTTTGTTGGCTATTTATAGTGTAAATTTGTTAGTACAACAAAAGTGGGGAAGAGTAATCTCAACCCCACTTCTTTTATTGCTACATTGGAATTCATTAATATCTTTTATTGACATATTGGAATTCATTAATATCTTTTATTGCCTGATACAATTGGTTGGTGTATTTGTCGTAAAGAAATTTTACGATTCCATCATTAATGCTTTTTCAAAAATATTACATGCAAAAATCTGAGGTAAAATCCATCATAAATTTCAAATCAAGAATTATACATGTAAAAATGCGCGTGCAAATACCATCAAAATTAGAAATTTTAAAATATGCATGAAAAATCTTCAAATTATTACCATCATAATTTAGTTGTTTGAGTATCTACATGAAATGTTATATTTTGTCATCAGGATTTGCCGGAAAGGAAGATAATAAAAAAGGCAAACAATAAAAAAGCCCGCCATGAGTGAATTGCATGGCAGGCTTAAGTTTATTCAAGATTCCATTATTCAAACAATGATTAGTTTCGAACTAGTTGCATTTCAGAACATTCTTATAGAAGCTGTCCATTTCCTTCTTTGTATCAAACAATGCAACGTACATCTGGTTGCCCATTGCTCCGGAGAGTACATCCGGGATACGGTCTACCATTTTCAGGTTGTCCTGATATTTTTCGAGTATTTCTTCATGGCTGAGAACAAAATCCTTGCCGTCGCGGCGTCCGGCGTATGCACAGTAGCCATGCTTTCCTTCCGGAAGTGTAGAACGGTCAAATGCGATCATATCAGCCCAGATTTTATATACATTGGTGCTGTTGGCGTAATTCATCATATCAGGTGAAAAGCCGCCGCAAGGACGCATATTTACTTCAAGAGCCACAACATCTCCTTTTTTGCCCATTCCTTCGTGGTCGCTCAGCAGGCGGAAGAATTCAAAGTGAACAAAGCGGCTCTTTACACCGAAGCTCTTTACTGTTGCACGTCCGGCAGCCTGTACATCCTTGGAGAGATTTTTTACAATGTGGTAGATGGAATTATCAGAGTTGTTTACGATATCCATAATAGAGTCCGGAGTTACATTACCGGTCTCGAACATCGGCTCTCCGTGAGAATCGATAATGGCGTCATATGAGTTCACTTCTGCATTGATAAATTCTTCCATAATATACAGAGTATCGCCATCTTTTTCTCCAAAGAACTGAATCAGATCTTCATCTTTGGATAACTTGAAGGTGTGAGATGCACCAACGCCATTATCCGGTTTTACGATCACAGGGTATCCGACAGTTTTAATGAATTTCTTACAGTTTTCGACATCATCCACCAGATGATAGCGGGCTACCGGGATGCCGGCTTTGGTATAATATTCTTTCATTTTGGACTTGTATTTGATACGGGTCATATCTTCGGTATGGAAGCCGGTGTTAATATTGAAGTCTGTACGCAGCATGGCGTCGCGCTCCAGCCAGTATTCATTGTTGGATTCGAGCCAGTCAATACGGCCGTATTTGTAAGTGAAAAATGCAACAGCGCGATATACCTCATCATAGTTTTCAAGGCTGCCTACTTTGTAGTATTCGTTCAGACTGTACTTCAGCTCCGGAGACAGTTCATCGTAAGGCTGATCGCCGATACCAAGAACATTCAGTCCGTTGTTTTTCAGTTCTGCACAGAACTGCCAGTAGTTTGTCGGGAAATTCGGAGAAATAAAAATAAAATTCTTCATCATTCGTACTCACTCTCTTTCTTGTGTGTAAAATAACTATAACACTGACTTCATGAGAAAAAACTCTCTAATCCAATAAATATGGAACAAAGTAAGCAACCTGTTTATACCACCAGTCCCAGTCATGGCAGCAATCCCATCCCCAATAGTCAACCCAGGTCTGAATTCCTTTGCTCTTCAGGATCGCATCCAGATGTCTGGTGGAATCAGGGATTTCCCAGGCTCCCTGTCCTACACAGATGACAGACTTCTGTGCATTGTACATCGGAATGTATGGATGATCCAGGGGCAGATTCGGAAGATAGTGAACCGGTGAATTCTGGTACACCAGATCGTCCATATAAGATCCGAATCCATATTCGGATGTATAGATTCCGCTGAGCGCCAGCAGACGGTCAAAAAGATCCGGGCGGCGGTAATACAGATTGGCAGCATGCGTTGCCCCAAGACTGCAGCCGAATACCAGTACACCAGGTTCGCCGGTCCAGCCATTGTATTCGTTGACCATTGCACGCATGAAAGGAACCATCTCATCGGTAATGTAGCGGATCCATTCTTCATATCGGAAGATGCGCCAGCGGGGATCTCCGTCTTTGTTTGACCAGGTTTCCTGATCGATCGTATCAATGGAAAACACCATAACCTCACCGGATTCAATCCATGGTTCCCAGGTGTCTGTCATATGGAAGTTTTCAAAATCGAAGAAACGTCCATCCTGACAGGGAATAAAGAGAACCGGACGGCCGGCATGGCCGTATACTTTGCATTCCATGTCTTTGTTCAGAGAAGGGCTGTATTGCTTAAAATACTGTACATTCATATGTTGTCTCCTATCGTTCGTATAACAAGGTATTCATGAAAAATGGAATCTGTTTTTCCCAACTGGCCTCACAATGCTCGCCATCCGGAACAATCCGGCAGTTCAGCATCACGTGTCGTTTCAGAAGCAGAGATGCCGTTTTTTGAAACTGATTTAACATGCCCGGATGGTTTTTCAGTTCTCTGGAGCCATAGTCCATATAGACGACCGTTCCGGGACGGAGTCTGGAGTGCTCGATCAGACGACTGATCTTTGGAAGGTCTACCCAGAGGGAAGGAGATAAGCAGGCAGCACCGGAAAAAAAACTGTTGTATTTCATCACTGCGTACAGGCTCATCAGTCCGCCCATGGAGCTGCCGGCAATAAATGTGTGTTTACGATCCGGCAGAGTCGGAAAGTTCTGATCGATCTCCTTTTTAAATGTATGGACCATCCAGTCCATAGTTATTTTTCCTTTCCCGGTAATGTTTCCGAAACGGGAATCTCTGAAACTGTAAGGCGAGTATTCTTTTAGCCGTCCGTTGTCCGGACTGTGATTGCATTCTACTGCGGCAATTATCAAAGGAGTGGATGTAGCATCCATATATTCCTTCATTCCCCAGCTTTTTCCATAAGTTGCATCCGAATCAAAGAATACATTGTGTCCGTCAAACATATACAGAACCGGGTAGCGCTGATCTGGATCTTCTTGATACGATTCCGGAAGATAGACATAGGCTTTTCGGGGTTCGTCGGCAGTAAGCTCAGGAATAGTAATGTCCCATGTATAAACCATATATATACCTCCATATCAGGACAGGCTGTGCAAGACAGCCGTCCCTTAAGATGTTTACTTCATTTGTTTTTCCAGGTTTTTGTTGGCTGTTGAAAGCATCAGTTTCAGACGATTCAGCTGATTTACCTCACTTGCACCCGGGTCAAAATCAATAGCCACAATATTGGATTGTGGATAGCGTCTGCGTAATTCCTTGATGACACCCTTTCCTACCACATGGTTTGGAAGGCAGGCAAATGGCTGTGTACATACAATATTCGGTGCACCACTGTGGATCAGTTCCAGCATTTCTCCGGTCAGGAACCAGCCTTCACCGGTCTGATTACCAAGAGATACGATATCAGATGCCATCTCACCAAGATCCTGAATCCTAGCCGGAGGATCAAAGTGCCTGCTCTGTGCAAATGCTCTGGAAGCAGGAGCGCGGAACCATTCCAGTACTTTGATTCCCATGTTGCCGGTCCATGCTTTGGACTTCTTCATACCAAGATGTGATACTTTAAAGTTCTGATTATAGAAGCAGTAGAGCAGGAAATCCAGAAGATCCGGAACGACGGCTTCTGCACCTTCGCTTTCCAGCAGTTCAACCAGATAATTGTTGGCTGCCGGAAGGAATTTTACAAGAATTTCACCTACAACACCAACTCGTGGTTTTTTGATATCCAGTAATTCTATGTGGTTGTCGAAGTCTGCAATGATCTCACGGCATAGCTGATTGAATCTGTGGCGGCTCGGATATCCGTTGGAGAGGAATTCCTGGCACACCTTTACCCATTTCCGGTGCATTGCATTGACGGAACCGGGAACTGCCTCATATGGACGCAGCCGGTATACACATTTCATAAAGATATCGCCAAATATTACACCGTAGATGCCGCGAAGAACCAGGTTCGGTGTCAGTTTGAATCCCGGGTTGTCTTCCAGACCGCTTAAGTTGATGGAGATTACCGGAATATAACCATAACCGGCTTTTTTCAGTGCCCTGCGGATGAATCCGATATAATTGGATGCACGGCATCCTCCGCCGGTCTGACTGATGATCACGGCAATCTTGTGTGTATCGTATTTACCGGAGAGAATTGCTTCCATAATCTGGCCGACTACCATCAGAGACGGGTAGCAGGCATCGTTATTAACGTATTTGAGTCCCACATCTACGGCCTGTTTATTATCGTTCGGCAATACTTCCAGATGATAGCCGGAAGCATTAAAAGCGGTTTCCAGCAGTTCAAAATGGATCGGAGACATCTGCGGACACAGAATCGTGTATTCCTCACGCATCTGTTTGGTAAATACTACTTTTTCGATGGCAGAAGACTGAATCTCGCGCTTTTCCCCTCTTTTTTCTCTGACGCGGATTGCGGCAAGAAGGGATCTGACACGGATTCGGGCAGCACCCAGGTTATTGACCTCGTCAATCTTCAGTGTAGTGTATATTTTTCCGGAATCTGTCAGAATGGAAGCTACCTGGTCGGTCGTAACGGCATCCAGTCCGCAGCCGAAAGAATTCAGCTGGATCAGATCCAGATTGTCCACGGTTTTTACATAGTTGGCTGCAGCATACAGACGGGAGTGATACATCCACTGATCCATGACGTTAAGCGGATGTTCCGCCGGATGAAGGTGGGAGATGGAATCTTCCGTCAGTACAGCAATTCCATAGGAGTTGATCAGTTCCGGAATTCCGTGATTTACCTCCGGGTCGATGTGATACGGCCGGCCGGCAAGGACGATTCCACGATTTCCGATCTCGTTTAAGAACCGGACGGTCTCTTCACCCTTTTTCTGCATATCCCTGTGGCATGCATTCAGTTCTTCCCATGCGGCATGAGTGGCAGTTCTGATCTCATCTGCGGGGATTGAGAATTTTTCGGAAAGTTCTTCAATCAGTCGATAAGAGATGGTCTCCTCACTTGCAAACGAGATGAATGGATGCAGAAAGTCAACTTCATGATTGATGATAGCATCAATATTGTTCTTAATGTTCTCCGGATAAGAGGTTACGATCGGACAGTTATAGTGGTTATTGGCTTCAGCAAATTCCTGGCGTTCATAAGGAATGCTCGGATAGAAGATGGTCTGAATTCCTTCATTGATCAGCCATTGTACATGTCCGTGTGCAAGCTTTGCCGGATAACATTCTGATTCACTTGGAATGGATTCAATTCCCAGTTCATAGATCCTGCGGGTGGAAACAGGGGACAGCACAACACGGAATCCCAGCTGACTGAACAATGTAAACCAGAACGGATAGTTCTCGTAGATGTTCAGAACCCGTGGAATGCCGATGGTTCCCCGTCTGGCATCCTCTTCACTTAACGGAGTATAGTCAAAGTAACGTTTTAACTTGTACTCAAACAGATTCGGAAGCTTATTTGAGGATTTTTCTTTTCCAAGGCCACGCTCGCATCGGTTACCGGTGATGAATCTGCGCCCGCCGCTGAAATGATTGATCGTCAGACGGCAGTTGTTCGTACATCCTTTACATTTTGTCATGGTAGTAGAATATTCCAGCGCTTCGATCTCTTCGATGGAAAGCATGGTTGTACCTTCGCAGTCAACGTATCTTTCTCGGGCAATCAGAGCAGCTCCGAATGCACCCATGATTCCGGCAATGTCCGGACGGATTGCCTCACAGTTGGCAATCTTTTCAAAGCTTCGAAGAACAGCATTGTTGTAGAAGGTACCGCCCTGAACGACGATATGTTCGCCGAGCTCGGAGGCATCCGATACTTTGATTACCTTAAAGAGCGCATTCTTGATAACGGAATAAGCAAGACCGGCGGAGATGTCAGATACTTCAGCGCCTTCTTTCTGAGCCTGTTTCACTTTTGAATTCATAAATACGGTACAGCGGGTTCCAAGATCAATTGGATTTTTTGCAAATAATGCTTCGTGTGCAAAATCCTCAACCGTATAATTCAGTGATTTTGCAAATGTTTCAATAAAGGATCCGCATCCGGAAGAGCAGGCTTCATTCAGCTGCACACTGTCTACGGTCTGATTTTTGATCTTGATGCACTTCATATCCTGTCCGCCGATGTCCAGAATGCAGTCAACGTCCGGTTCAAAGAAAGAAGCGGCGTAATAATGAGACACTGTCTCAACTTCTCCCTCATCCAGAAGAAGAGCAGCTTTTATGAGGGCTTCTCCATATCCGGTAGAGCAGGAGTGTACGATCTCAACACCTTCCGGAAGCTGACTGTAGATATCCTTGATCGCAGAGATGGTAGTTCCGAGAGGATCTCCGTCATTATTATGGTAGAAAGAATAAAGCAGGGTTCCGTCTTCGCCTACCAGAGCGGCTTTTGTCGTTGTTGATCCGGCATCGATTCCCAGGAAGGCCTTGCCGCGGTATGTGGAAAGGTCTTTGATTGGCACCTGGTGCTTTGCGTGGCGATTCGTAAATGCCCGATAATCTGCTTCGCTTTCAAAAAGGGGATCCATACGGTCAACTTCGAATTCCATCTTGATCTTTCCGTCAAGGCGATTCTGCATTTCGCGAAGTGAGACATCCTGATCCCGCTTTGCATTCATTGCAGATCCGATCGCAGCAAACAGGTGGGAGTTTTTCGGTGCAATTGTGTGCTCATCGTCCAGTTTCAGTGTCCGGATAAATGCCTCTCTGAGTGCAGAAAGGAAATGTAATGGTCCGCCCAGAAAAGCCACATGACCGCGTATTGGTTTTCCGCAGGCAAGACCACTGATTGTCTGATTCACAACTGCCTGGAAGATTGATGCAGCAAGATCTTCTTTGGCGGCACCATCATTGATCAGTGGCTGAATATCTGTTTTTGCAAACACACCGCATCGAGCGGCAATTGTATAGAGAGCTTTGTAATTTCTGGCATATTCATTCAGTCCGGAGGCGTCTGTCTGAAGAAGAGAAGCCATCTGATCGATGAAGGATCCCGTACCTCCGGCGCATACGCCGTTCATGCGCTGTTCCACGTTACCGCCCTCAAAATATATGATCTTGGCATCCTCACCGCCAAGTTCGATTGCGACATCTGTCTGTGGAGCATAGTCCTGCAGAGCAGTGGAGACAGCAATGACTTCCTGAACAAACGGGACTCCGAGATGCTTGGCAAGTGTAAGACCGCCGGAACCGGTAATGACCGGTGAAGCATGGATCGGACCTAATTTGTAGAGTGCCCTTCCCAACAAGTCAGAAAGTGTTTCCTGGATGTTTGCGAAATGCCTCTCATAATCAGAAAATACCACTTCATTATTCTCATCTAATATGGCAATCTTAACGGTGGTAGAACCGATGTCGATGCCAAGTGTGTAATGTTCCTTACGATTCATAATATGTAACTCCTTGTCATATAAACATTCATATGTGTTTCTTCCTATTAAATGCATTTTGCCATTTTACAACCTGTAACATTATACGACAAAAGATGGGAAAAGACAATTAACAAATACTATATATTTGTAAAAATGCTGTTAAGTTTGAGTGGCAGAATTGACAAATAAAATCTAAGACGTTAGAATGACTACAGTGTAATTTCAAAAAAAGGAGTTTGTGTATGAATAATTGGCTGAATAAACTGGAGAGAAAGTTCGGAAGATATGCAATTCCGAATCTGATGTACTATATTATCATCCTGTATGCAGCGGGATTTGTTCTGAATCTTGTAAATCCGTTATTTTATTACCAGTATCTGTCCCTGGATGCAAGCATGATTCTTAAGGGACAGGTGTGGAGAATCTTTACCTTCATCATTCAGGCACCTTCCAGCAGCCTGGTATTCATTATATTTTCACTGTATCTGTATTATATGATCGGAAAGCAGCTGGAATATGCCTGGGGAGCTTTTCGATTCAACCTGTATTTCTTTTCCGGTATGTTTTTTACTGTAATCGGAGCAATTCTTGCATATCTGCTGACGGGGCTGGTTCTTCCGATGGATACATGGTATCTGAATATGTCCCTGTTCTTTGCATTTGCGGCATTGTATCCGGATGTTCAGTTTCTGCTTTTCTTTGTCATTCCGGTTAAGGTAAAATGGCTGGCACTGATTGACGGGCTGTATTTCCTGTATGCGGTTGTACAGGCATTCCTTCCGGCTTATGGCGGAGGCGTATATGGGGTATACTATAAGGCAAATGCTCTGGCGGCCTTCATTGCAATCCTGAATTTCCTGCTCTTTTTCCTGGGATCCAGAAATATGCAGCCGTATTCTCCGAAGCAGATGAAGAGAAAGCAGGATTTTAAACGGAAGGTAAATCAGGCGAGCCGCCCGGTCAATGTATATGCAAACGGTGCAAAGCACAGATGTGCAGTCTGTGGACGAACAGAACTTGATGATCCGAATCTGGAATTCCGGTATTGTTCAAAATGTAATGGTAATTATGAATACTGTCAGGATCATCTGTTCACGCATACACATGTCAAGTGATGCGGGAAGCGTTCAGGTGATATTGAAAATAGTTTAAGAAAGGTTTGAGTAAATATGAAAAAGACAAAAATTATCTGTACAATGGGACCAAATACGAATGACGAGAATATCATGAGAAAGTTAGTTCAAAGTGGTATGGATATTGCGAGATTTAACTTTTCACACGGAGACCATGAAGAACAGAAGATGCGCATGGACATGTTAAAAAGAATCCGTGAAGAAGAACAGAGGCCGATCGCGATACTTCTGGATACAAAAGGACCGGAGATCCGTACAGGTGTCCTGAAAGATGGCAAAAAAGTACAGCTGAAGGCGGGAAGTATCTTTAGTCTTTGTACGGAAGAGATTGTTGGCGATGAGACAAGGACTATGATCACTTATCCGGGACTGACTGCAGATGTGCAGATTGGAAGTACAATTCTGATCGATGATGGTCTGATTGAACTGAAAGTAAAAGAAAAAAGAGACACTGAGATTGTCTGCAAGGTTATAAACGGTGGAGAGCTGGGAGAACGCAAAGGTGTGAACGTACCGAATGTTCCGGTCAGACTTCCGGCAATTACGGAGAAAGACAGAGAAGATCTGAAGTTTGGTGTAGAACAGAAGGTAGACTTTATTGCAGCATCTTTTGTCAGAAATGCTGAATGTATTCTTGAGATCAAGGCGTATCTGAAAGAGTGCGGCGCTCCGTATATTCCGGTGATTGCCAAGATAGAAAATGCAGAAGGAATCAAGAATATTGATGAGATTATTCGATGTGCGGATGGAATCATGGTTGCCAGAGGAGATCTTGGTGTGGAGATACCGGCTGAAAAGGTTCCGTATCTGCAGAAATTGATGATTCAGAAGTGCAATGATAATTATAAACCGGTTATTACTGCAACGCAGATGCTGGATTCTATGATCCGTAATCCACGTCCGACCAGAGCGGAAGTAACAGACGTTGCCAATGCAGTGTATGATGGAACTGATGCGGTTATGCTCTCAGGGGAGACTGCACAGGGAAAATATCCGATTGAAGCACTCCAGATGATGGTTCATATTGTAGAAAATACAGAAGAGCATCTGGATTACGAGCAGATTCTGAAAAAGGCCGGTGAGCACAGAATGAAGAGTGCTTCCAGTGCACTTGGACATGCAACAGTAACAACGGCCAATAACCTTCGCGCGAAATGCATTATTACGCCTACTGTATCCGGAGCTACTGCGAGAGTGGTATCCAAGTTCAAACCGAAGATGGACATCATAGGAGTCAGCCCGAATGAAGCGACCCTGAGAAGAATGCAGATCTACTGGGGTGTCAGACCACTGAAATCTATTGAAGTGCGTACAACGGAAGATATCTGTAACAGTGCGATTGATCTGATCTGTGCAAAACAGATGGCGGAGACAGGAGATGTTGTGATTCTGACGGCAGGCATACCGTCTACCAATGTGGCAGGACAGAAAACGGGTGTCAGCAATATGATGCGTATTGCTGTTGTTGATTAATGATATAAGGCATATACAGACCGGAGATGAGAAACAATGAAGTTTTTTCGTCTCCGGTCTATGTTATATCAGATATGTCTTGACAGAAAGCAGAATATCATATATAGTGTTCCCATAGAGAACTACTAAAGAATCGTTTTAAATATAACAGGAGAAAAAGAATGGAAGAAAGATCTTTTGTGGAACGTCTGATGGAGTTTGGACTGACCAGGCAGGAGGCCTGTATCTATCAGTGTCTGTCAACAGAAGGAAAAGTAACGGGATACGAAGTGGCAAAGCAGACAGGAATCTCCAGGTCGAATGCTTATAATTCTCTGGCAAATATGACTGAGAAAGGAGCAGCGTATCTTGTGGAGGAAGGAAATACAAGAAAGTATATTCCTGTTCCGATTGATGAATTCTGCAAGAATCGGATACGAAAGCTGGAAGAATCAAGAAAATGGCTGGAAAGCCATATGCCATCGGAAAAGACCTATACAGAGGGCTACATTACGATAGAAGGCGCAGACCATATACTGAATAAAATACGCAACATACTGGCTCAGGTGGATAAGCGTGTCTATATCAGCTGTACAAGGAATTATCTGCTTCTGATTGTAAGAGAGCTTCAGGAGCTCATGAAAGCAAAGAAAAAAGTCGTGATCATTACGGATCAGCCGGTAACTTTTGAAAATGCCAGAGTATATGTGGGAGAAAGCAGAGGAACACAGATCGGTGTGATCGCAGATTCCAGATATGTACTGACCGGCGAATACGGAGAGGGAAGTATGAATACATGCCTGTACTCCGGAAAAAAGAATTTTGTGGAGTTATATAAGACTGCACTTTCCAATGAAATCAAATTACTGTCCATACGAGAGGAGAACAACGCACAATGAAAAAGGAAACATTTGTAACAAAGGAACAATTAGATGAGATCATCAGGGAATATCCGACTCCGTTTCATCTCTATGATGAAAAAGGGATCCGGAAAAATATGGAAACCTTAAGAGATGCATTTTCCTGGAATAAAGGATATCGCGAATACTTTGCAGTAAAAGCCACACCGAATCCTTTTCTGATTGATATCTTAAGAGAGTATGGTTGTGGATGCGACTGCTCATCCTATACAGAGCTGATGCTGTCTGAAGCGATTGGTGCAAAGGGTGCAGATATCATGTTCTCATCCAATGATACACCGGCAGAGGAATTCGTCTATGCAGAGAAGCTGGGTGCGATCATCAACCTGGATGATATTACTCACATTGATTTTCTGGAGAAGGCGATCGGACATATACCGGAGACGATCAGCTGCCGTTATAATCCGGGCGGAATGTTCAAGATCAGCAACGATATCATGGACAATCCGGGAGATGCAAAATATGGTATGACCACAGAGCAGCTGTTTGATGCTTTTAAGATTCTGAAGGAAAAAGGCGCAAAGGAATTCGGTATCCATGCGTTCCTTGCCAGCAATACCGTAACCAATGATTATTATCCGATGCTTGCAAAAGTATTGTTCGAAGTGGCTGTGAAGCTTCAGAAAGAAACAGGAGTACATATCAAGTTCATCAATCTTTCCGGTGGTGTAGGTATTCCTTATACGCCGGACCAGGAACCGAATGATATCCGTGCAATCGGTGATGGTGTACGCCGTGTCTATGAAGAAGTTCTGGTTCCGGCAGGAATGGGTGATGTAGAGATCTATACAGAGATGGGACGTTTTATGATGGGACCATATGGCTGCCTGGTTACAACTGCAATTCATGAGAAACACACACATAAGGAATACATTGGAGTGGATGCATGTGCAGTGAATCTGATGCGCCCGGCGATGTACGGAGCATACCATCATATTACGGTCATGGGAAAGGAAAATCAGCCGTGTGACCATAAGTATGATGTGACCGGATCTCTGTGCGAGAATAATGATAAATTTGCAATAGATCGTATGCTTCCGGGAATCGATATCGGTGATGTTCTCGTAATCCATGATACAGGAGCACATGGATTTTCCATGGGATATAATTATAATGGAAAATTAAAATCCGCAGAAGTTCTTCTGAAAAAAGACGGAAGCACACAGCTGATCCGAAGAGCAGAGACCCCGGCAGATTACTTTGCGACATTTGACTGCTTCGATATCGGAAAAAAATTAATTGAAAAATAATGGATTAAAGTATAATGGGGGATGGAGTATGAAGAAAAAATGCATGCTGACTCTGATTCTTTCCGTTGCTGTCATGTTACTGGGAGGATGTGGAAGTATGTCAGCAGAGGATGCTACGTTGTATACGCAGTCCATTCTGGATGCCAGTTATAAAGGAGAATTCAAAGAATACATTGAACAGACGGAATCTACAGAAGAAGAGGCACAGGAGATCTATGATGCCAGCCTGGATGTGATCATGGCGGAAAGCGGTTTTGAAGAGCTGGGAATCTCTGATGAGCTGGAAGCCAACTACAGGCAGCTGTTTCAAGATATGCTCCAGAGTGCGAAATACGAAGTCGGTGAGGCAAAAGAAGAGGAAGATGATTCCTATACGCTGGACGTAAAGGTCTGTGCATTTACTGCATTTGAAGGAGTTACGGAAGAGACAGAAGCCTGGCTGACAGAGCAGTACGCAGATGCCACGGAGGTTCCGACACAGGAAGAGCTGAATGAACAGTTTCTTCAGAAAATGTATGAATTGATGGCAGCAAGACTCGCAGATCCATCCTACGGAGAGGAACAGATTATTACGATCCATGTAAAACCCGACTCTGAGGGAGTCTGGTATATACCAGAGGAAGATCTTACGGCAATCGATGGGACTCTTTTCCCGGAAAATATGTTTTAATATGCAAAAGGGCTGACGGTTTATACCGTTTTCAGCCCTTTTGGTATTTTTGGATAAATAAAGACATCATTTCATAATTTCTTTTAGAAGATGTACTTTGTTAAACGGGAATGAGAAATAGTATCCGTCAGCAAAGTCGTATGTATATTCAATCATCTCCCTGGAGACTGCAACTCCGACTGCCTCTCCTTCTGTTTTTGAACCGTGTTCGGGATATCTTTCAATAATAGTATCTGCTACGGTGACCCCGGCGATTTCATTTTTCATAAAGAGCGCATTCTTACGACTGATGAGAGGCATGATTCCGCATAGTATCCGTGCGCCGGTCATTTCTTTGATATAGCGGACGCGGTCGGCATCTTCTTTAGAAAAAACAGGCTGGGTCAGGAAAAATGAAGCACCGGTATCCATTTTCTTTTTTATTCTTTTTATCTCCACGTCAATATTGCGTCGCCCCTGATTGATAGCACCACCGTAGGCGATGGGCATGTCTGTGAATGTTTCTTCATTCATATCTTTTGCAATCTGCATTAATCCGACGGAATCGAAGTTAAAAACAGATTTTATGTTCTGTCTTGCAAGAGATGGAATCGGGTCACCGGTAACAATCAGAAAGTTGTGAATATCATTGATATATGCACCCAAAAATAATGATCTCATAGCAATTGCATTTTTGTCACGGCAGCAAATGTGCGGCATCACACACATGCCGGTTGCACGTCTGACCTTTTCTGCCATCAGGACAGAATCAACACGAGTTCTTCCGGAAGGAGAATCAGGAAAAGTCAGTACATCCACATCTTCATTCTGAAGGAAATGAGCAGCCTCCAGAAGCTTTTCGTCATTGGAAGAGATGGGAGGGGCAAGTTCAACGGCAATGAGTTTTTTGTTTTTTAATGAGCCATCTTTGTTATAGATAAAACCCGTGTTTTTTCTGGGAGTTTCAATTTTTGCTTTTTGCAGATTCACGGTTGTTTTCGTTGGCTGTTCTATATCCAGAACGTCTGAGAGCACCTTGATAAATGCAGGGTTTGTACCGCAGCATCCGCCAAGAATGTCCATTCCGAATGCAGAAAGATCGGCAAGCTTGTCAGCGAAATATCCGCAGTTGTTGTCAAATATAAGCTGTCGGCTCTGGATACGTTTCGGATATCCGGCATTGGGAAGGGAGATCAGATATTTGTCAGAATTTAAATTTACTTTTTTATATATCTGAGCCATATGTCCGGGTCCGACACCACAGTTTAAACCAATCGCATCAATTTCCGGCATAGCTTTCACAGTCTCAAGCAGTTTTTTTGCACTCAGGCCGGAAGTGCTGTAGCCAAACTGATCTACACAGAACTGTACCATGATAAAAATCGGATACTCTTTTTTGATGCGTTGAATTGCAGAGAGTATATGTTCTGTATCCGGAAATGTTTCAAACGTCAGAACAGAGATCCCGTTTTCGACGAAACATCTTGCAATCTGATAATATTCCTCTGACAATTGATCGGTATCAGAGTTCCTTGGAGTGCTTTCAGGGATGGGACCGATATCTCCGGCAATAAAGACTTCTTTGTCTCCAATAGCCGTTTTTGCGATCTTGATGGCAGCCAGAATATTTTTTTCGACAGTTGTCCAGTCAGAAGACAGCAGGGATGTGTTGGAGGCAAAGGTGTTCGTACGAATCAGTTTTGCCCCGGCTTCGATATAAGAGCTGTGAATCTCAAGAACCCGTTCCGGAAAAGAAGTATTGGCGTTTTCAGGCATGTCGTCTGTCTGATATTTTTCCGAGTAGTAAGTTCCAAAGGAACCGTCGGTGATGAGTTTATGATGTTTTAGATATTCATTTATCGTCATGGGAGATTCTCCTTATGTAAGTTTTGCTTTTTAGTATAACACATTTTCAGGAGCTCATGTATTGGGAATATTTATAGCCGGTAATAGGAAAGATTTATCTGATCAGTAGTGTGTTGTGTTGATACAGGATAAAAAAATAGCCATAAATCTTGAAATATCAAGGTTTATGGCTATTATGCGGATGGTGGGACTTGAACCCACACGAGGTCGCCCCCGCAAGATTTTGAGTCTTGTGCGTCTGCCATTCCGCCACATCCGCATGTGTTGAACATATCAACAACATGTTAAATTATAACCTTAAAACATGAAACTGTCAATCCTTTTTTGATTTTAAATTTTCTCCTTTTAAAAAATGTAGATTTGGTGTATAGTAAGAAAGTACATTTATTTTTATCATGGAGAAATAGTATGAAAAGTAAGATTGTATTGATCGATGGACACAGCATTTTGAACCGTGCATTTTACGGTTTGCCGGATCTCACAAATGCGGATGGTCTTCATACAAATGCTATATATGGATTTCTGACGATTATGTTCAAGCTTCTGGAAGAGGAGAACCCGGATTATCTTACGGTGGCTTTTGATGTGCATGCGCCGACATTTCGGCATGAGATGTATGCGGAGTATAAGGGCACCCGAAAACCGATGGCTGATGAATTAAGACAGCAGGTTCCGGTGATCAAGGAAGTTCTGAAGGCGATGGGAATTAAGATCATTGAATCAGCAGGACTTGAAGCAGATGATCTGATCGGAACGCTTTCAAAGAGATGTGAGAATCAGGGAATGGAAGTATCTGTGATATCCGGAGACAGGGATCTTCTGCAGCTTGCGACAGAGCATGTCAAGATCCGGATTCCGAAGACAAAGCAGGGACGGACAGAGGTGGAAGACTATTATGCATCGGATGTAAAGGCGCGATATCAGGTGACGCCGACAGAATTTATTGATCTGAAGGCACTGATGGGTGATACATCTGATAATATTCCGGGTGTTCCAAGCATTGGTGAGAAGACAGCGACGAAGATCATCACGGAATATCATTCAATAGAAGAAGCATATGCACACGCAGATGAACTGAAGCCGCCAAGAGCTGCAAAAGCACTCAAAGAGCATTGGGACATGGCGGTGATGAGCAAGGTACTGGCAACGATCAATGTAGATGCTGATTTTGCTTATGAACTGGAAGATGCAAAGCTTGGTAATATCTATACAGAAGAAGCATATGCGTATTTTCAGAAGCTGCAGTTTAAGAATCTGCTGTCAAGATTTGATGTGACTGCACCTTCCAATCAGATTGAGGATTCCTTCCGGATCGTTACGGATCAGAAAGAGGCGCAAAGGGTATTTGAAAAGGCCAGGATATCAGCCTGTACAGGGGCGTGTATCTTTAAAGATACCAGAAATGTGCTGCCACTTTTTATTGATCAGGCCGGAATCGGAGGAATTGGAATCTGCTTTTCTGAACGCGAGATTTACTGCATCCGGACGGGCAATGGAATTGAACAGAGATGGCTTTTGGATGAACTTTCCGATGTGGCACGGAAGACAGAGCGTTTTGCCATGTTTGATCTGAAGCAGGCGATGGAATATGTACAGATTCACAGGCAGGATAACTGCTTTGATACAGCTGTGGCGGCATATCTTCTGAATCCGCTGAAGAGTAATTATACGTACGAAGATGTAGCCAGAGAACAGTTGAATCTGATGATAGATGAAAAGCTTGAAGAGGAGGCACGGGTATGCTATGAAGCGTACACGATCTATGCGTCTGTTGAAAAACTGCTGGAAAAACTCAGAGAGTTCCAACTGGAGAGTCTGTTTACAGAAATAGAGATGCCGCTGGTATTTACCTTGTATGATATGGAACAAAATGGCATCCTTGTGGAAGCAGAGGCGTTAAAGATCTATGGAGATCAGCTTGCGGTCAAGATCGTTGAACTTGAGAAAGATATATATGAAGAGGCGGGAGAGACATTTAATATTAATTCTCCGAAGCAGCTGGGAGTGGTTCTTTTTGAACATATGAAGCTTCCGGGTGGAAAGAAGACAAAAACAGGATATTCGACGGCGGCAGATGTACTGGACAAGCTTGCACCGGATTATCCGATCGTCGCAAAGATCCTGGAGTATCGGCAGTATACAAAGCTGAAGTCCACGTATGCGGACGGGCTTGCGAATTATATAGGAGAAGATGGAAGAATCCACAGTAAGTTTAACCAGACGATCACAGCGACCGGGCGCATCAGCAGTACAGAACCAAATCTGCAGAATATTCCGGTACGGATGGAACTGGGAAGACTGATCCGGAAAGTATTTATTCCGGAAGACGGGTACGTATTCGTGGATGCGGATTATTCACAGATTGAACTGCGTGTTCTGGCGCACTGTTCGGGAGACAGCCATCTGATTGATGCTTATAAAGAAAAAAGTGACATTCACAGAATCACTGCTTCTCAGGTGTTCCATGTACCGTTTGAAGAGGTGACGGATCAGCAGAGAAGGAATGCCAAAGCGGTGAATTTTGGAATTGTCTATGGAATCAGTTCCTTCGGACTGAGTCAGGATCTGAGTATTACCAGAAAAGAAGCTGCCAGATATATAGATGATTATTTTAAGACTTATCCGGGAATCAAGACATTTCTGGATGACACTGTGAAGCATGCGAAGGAAACGGGGTATGTAGTTACGTTGTTCGGAAGACGAAGACCGGTTCCGGAACTGGCTTCCAGCAATTTTATGCAGCGGTCTTTTGGAGAACGTGTTGCGATGAATGCTCCGATACAGGGAACTGCAGCGGATATCATTAAGATTGCGATGGTTCGTGTCAACAGGCGGCTGAAGGAACAGAAGATGAAGTCAAGGCTGATTCTTCAGGTTCATGATGAACTTTTGATTGAAGCATATAAGCCGGAGCTTGGCAGGGTGCAGGAGATTCTGAAAGAAGAGATGGAGCATGCGGCGAGTCTGGATGTGCCGCTTGAAATAGATATGCATACAGGAGATAACTGGTACGAAGCAAAGTAAGAGGTGTGAAGGATGAAAGTTATTGGAATTACAGGTGGAGTAGGAGCAGGAAAGACACAGATACTGGAGTATCTGAACAACAGATACGGGGCAACGGTCTGCCAGGCAGATGAAGTTGCAAAGAAGCTCCAGAAAAAGGGAACAGATTGCTTTGAAAGAATTGTAGAACATTTCGGTGATGGAATTCTGGATGAAAAAGGAGAACTCAACAGAGCAGGTCTTGCAGAGATCGTATTTGCCGACAAAGTGGAATTATCGGTGCTGAACAGTATCGTTCATCCACTGGTAAAGGAAGAGATCCTGAAGAAGATCACGAAAGAAGAAAGAAAGAATACGAATCTTATGATCATTGAAGGAGCGCTTCTGATCGAAGATCATTATGAAGAGATCTGTGATGAATTATGGTATATCTATGTAGAAGATTCAATCCGTAAGAAAAGGCTGAAATATGCAAGAGGGTATGAGACGAAAAAGATTGATGAGATGTTTGCGGCTCAGCTCCCGAAAGATATGTTCATGAGACATTGTGACAGAGTGATTGATAACAGTGGTGTGTTCGAAGAGACGAAGATGCAGCTGGATAAGATTATTGCAGATTTATAAGAAAGGCAGATTACAAATACTATGAGATTATGCAGCATTGCCAGTGGAAGCAGCGGAAACTGTATCTATGTGGGAGATGATCACACCCATCTGCTGGTGGATACCGGAATCAGTAAGAAGAGGATTGATCAGGGTCTGACAACGCTTGGGATCAAGGGAGAGGAAGTAGACGGAATACTGATCACTCATGAACACATTGATCATATTCAGGGGCTGGGAGTATATTCCAGAAAGTATGAGGTTCCAATCTATGCGACCAGAGGTACGATTGCAGGAATCCGTGCCTGCAGATCACTCGGAAAGCTTCCGGAAGGATTGCTTCATGAAGTGGATGTAGATCGAAGATTTACCGTTGGAACACTTGAGATTACGCCGTTTGCGATATCCCATGATGCGAATGAACCTTCCGGGTATAGAGTGGAAAATGAGGAAAAGGCAGTAGCTGTTGCGACAGATCTTGGAAAATACGATCCATATATCGTGCAGAATCTGCGTGATCTTAATGCAGTCGTGCTGGAAGCAAATCATGATATACATATGTTGGAGGTAGGACCTTATCCTTATCCTCTGAAGCGAAGAGTGATGGGGGATAAGGGGCATCTTTCCAATGAATCATCAGGGAGGCTTTTGTGTGATATTCTGCATGATGATCTGCAATATGTAGTGCTCGGACATCTCAGTAAAGAGAATAATTATGAAGAACTGGCTTATGAGACAGTAAAGCTGGAGGTCAGCATCGGGGACAATCCTTACAGAGGAGATAATATCCCGATGATGGTTGCTAAGAGAGATCAGATATCTGATATCATTACACTATAATTTAATAACACAGACAACGACAGGAGGACCATGCTATGAAGAAATGCGTAATTACAGTTGTAGGAAAAGATACCGTAGGTATTATTGCAAAGGTATGTACTTATCTTGCAGAGACGAATATCAATATTCTTGATATCTCACAGACCATCGTCGGCGGCTACTTTAATATGATGGCGATCGTTGATGTCACAGATGCAAACAAAGAAATTGTTACTGTTACAAAAGAACTGGAAGTACTCGGGATTTCCATCGGAGTCACCATCCACTGTCAGAGAGAAAAGATCTTTGAAAAAATGCACAGATTATAGCAGGATGAATCCAGAAAGGCCGGGTGTACATTATGATTAACAGATATGAAGTCTATGAAACCAATCAGATGATAGAGCAGGAGAACCTGGATGTCAGAACGATTACTCTTGGAATCAGTCTGCTCGACTGCATTGATTCGGATCTGAATCAATTGAATGAAAACATCTATAAAAAAATTACTGCGGTGGCCGAGAACCTTGTAGCTACCGGAGAACAGATCGAAAAAGAATTCGGTATCCCGATCGTCAATAAACGAATTTCTATTACCCCGATCTCTCTGATCGGCGGGTCTGCATGTAAGAAACCGGAAGATTATGTTACAATTGCACAGACACTGGATAAAGCGGCAAAAAAGGTAGGCGTTAACTTTATAGGCGGCTACTCTGCTCTGGTGTCCAAAGCGATGACAAAGAGTGAGGAGAATCTGATCCGTTCCATTCCGGAAGCACTGGCATGTACAGATCGGGTGTGCAGTTCAATCAATGTAGGTTCTACAAGAACCGGTATCAACATGGATGCGGTACGCTTATGCGGAGAGATCGTCAAAGCAACTGCACAGGCTACCCGGGATCAGGATTCCCTCGGATGTGCCAAGCTGGTGGTATTCTGCAATGCTCCGGACGATAATCCATTTATGGCAGGGGCATTTCTGGGTGTGACTGAGGGAGATGCGGTGATCAATGTCGGTGTCAGCGGACCGGGAGTCGTAAAACATGCGATCGAACAGGTAAGGGGCAGAGGCTTTGAAGAACTGTGTGAAACTATTAAGAAGACGGCGTTTAAAGTAACGAGAGTTGGTCAGCTTGTTGCAGGAGAAGCGTCAAAACGTCTGGGGATTCCATTTGGTATCGTGGATCTGTCACTGGCACCAACACCTGCAGTCGGAGACAGTGTGGCTGAGATCCTGGAGGAGATCGGTCTGGAACGAGTGGGAGCACCGGGGACAACGGCTGCACTTGCGATGCTGAATGATCAGGTGAAAAAAGGCGGTGTTATGGCATCCTCTTATGTTGGGGGCCTAAGTGGAGCATTTATTCCTGTCAGTGAAGATCAGGGAATGATCGATGCGGTGAATCTGGGAGCACTTACCATAGAGAAACTGGAGGCTATGACCTGTGTGTGCTCTGTAGGCCTTGATATGATTGCAATTCCGGGAAAGACAAAGGCATCTACCATATCCGGAATCATTGCGGACGAGATGGCGATCGGTATGGTGAACCAGAAAACGACAGCTGTACGTCTGATACCCGTGATTGGAAAGGATGTCGGAGAGACAGCGGAATTTGGCGGCCTTCTGGGGTATGCGCCGATCATACCCGTTAATGAGTATGACTGCAGCGCATTTGTGAACAGAAAGGGAAGAATTCCGGCTCCGATACACAGTTTTAAGAACTAGAATCTCAGATTCGCAGAATCTGTTGCTGATATTCGCTGCAGAAGGGGATCTGATATCTGTCTGTTCTGACACTTTCATACAGATCAGAAGCAAAGATATCCTGTTTTAACATGTGAAGCGCACAGTCATCCAATTCCTGGGACTGCGCAAGTCTGGTCAGCAGTGGAATGGAGGTATGTGTTTTCATATGCGTGAGAGTGGCGGTGCTGTCGTTACGAAAGCCCAGAATATGGGCATATCGGCAGCCGCCATTTTTTTTATATGTGGTTACATCATTTGTTGTAATCTGCAGAAGGATGTGAAGCAGACTCCGGCTGATCCGGCTGTATGTCAGTTCTTTGGTTTTCAGAAGCTCACAGAACTTTTCGAATGACTGAAACTGATTGCGGTTTTTCCAGATGCGGTTTGCCAGATCTTCGGATACATCCTGATAGCGGCAAAGAGTTTCCGGAGTTTCTTTCAGAAGCACATATTTTAGCAGAAGAGAAAAATCATCGGCACAGAGAAACTGTCTGTTCAGAATATTTTCCTGCATAAGATCATTGCATTGAGCAGGGATCTGTGATATGACCTCATCCGGACTTCCGTGTAAGAGCTCTTTTCGGATCGCAGTAGCAGAACTGAAGCGATCTTTCAGTTCTGTGTCGTGATAGCCGGAGCTTTTACGTGTGATGGTATATGCCTTGATCGGACTTTTTCGACGATACAGTGCTTTCAGGTATTCAACACCAAGAATGTTGTTCGGTTTTTCAAGTATTTGTTCAGATGCATTTTCCAGACATTGTACGAGTGCTGTCTGTCTGGCTTTCGGATATGCCTGGCCCTTGCGAAGGGCCGCTCTCAGTGCAGTCTGATAATGTTCCGGTTCGTCGGCAAGTAGTCTTGCCGGTTCTTCCAGCATGGTAATATCACCACATTCGCTTCCAAAGCAGATAGAATCGATGCAGCCTAACTGATCAAGGATAGAGACTGCCCCTTCGGCAAAATATTCTGCACTTCCGGTAGCATAAGCAACAGGCAGTTCAATGACAACGGAAACCCCCATGCGCAGGGCCATTGCAGCACGAAGTCGCTTGGACAGTATTGCGGGAGTTCCCCGCTGTACATAATCACCACTCATGACTGCAATTACGCTGTCGGCACCGGTCAGCCTGCGTGCCTTCTCAATATGGTAGAGATGTCCGTTGTGAAAAGGATTATATTCCGTAATTAAGCCGACTATTTTCATAAGAATCTCCTTGTATATCTTTTTTAAATTGATTATACTATAGAGGGATTGTGGATGCAAATAAAGGGTAATAGATAAAAATTATAGAGAATAATGGAAAGGGGGTACATGTTATGGAAAAAGAGACTGAAATGAAAGAAGAGCGTCTGGGAAAGCGTGGCCTTGAGGAAGGTGTTCCGGAGACGGAACCCGTACCGGAAGCAGAGGAGTATGACTATCTGGAAGAACGGGAAGAACTGACAGAAGAACGTATTATGGACATGCTTGATTCCCGGAAGTATAAGGAACTGAAAGAAGAACTTGAGAATAACATGTATCCGGTCGATCTGGCTGAGATTCTGGAGGAATTTGATCAGAAGCATATGGTGATGGTGTTCCGTCTTCTTGCAAAAGAGGAAGCTGCAGAGACATTTACCTACATGAACAGTGATATGCGAGAACTTCTGATCAATGCACTGACTGATTCTGAGTTGGAAGAGGTCATGGAAGAAATGTATCTGGATGATACGGTTGACGTACTGGAAGAAATGCCTGCAAATGTGGTAGACCGTCTCCTTATGGTGACGGATGAAGAGAAGCGTGTGCAGATTAATCAGTTGCTGCAGTATCCGGAAGACAGTGCCGGAAGTGTCATGAATGTGGATTACATCGCTCTGCGTAAGGAAATGACGGTTGCCGAATCCATATTGAAGATTCGGCAGGTTGGTCTGAATCGTGAGACGATCTACACCTGTTATGTTACGGAAAAAAGACATCTGATCGGCCAGGTGGATGTAAAGGAACTGTTGACGACCGGTGAATCCAAGACGATAGAAGAGATTATGGATACCAATCTGTTGTACGCCCATACAACGGATGACCAGGAAGACGTGGCAAGAACCATTACCAAATACGGTCTGATTGCACTGCCAATCGTTGATCATGAAAACTGCATGGTCGGAATCGTCACGGTTGATGATGCTATGCAGGTATTGCAGGAAGAGACGACAGAAGATATCAGTATCATGGCCGGTGTCGCTCCGAATGAAGAATCCTACTTTGGAACGACGGTATTCGAACACGTGAAAAGTCGTATTCCATGGCTATTGTTTCTGATGTTGTCGGCTACGGTTACACAGATGATCATGAACAGTTATGAAGCTGCTTTGGCGGTTATGCCACAGCTTGCCGGCTTTATTCCGATGCTGACCGGTACCGGAGGAAACTGCGGTTCTCAGAGTTCAACACTGGTGATTCGCGGACTGGCAGTCGGAGAGATTGAATTTCGTGATCTTTTTAAAGTCATCTGGAAAGAAGTAAGAATTGCCGTGTGTATCAGTCTGATTCTGTCTGTGGTGAATGGAATTCGTATTGTATTGATGGGACAGGGAGATGCAACGATGGCATTTACGATCGGTCTTACGATGGCATGTACGGTTATCATTGCAAAGGTAGTTGGATGTACGCTTCCTCTGATCGCGAAGAAAGTAGGGCTTGATCCGGCAATCATGGCAACACCACTGATCTCCACTCTGGTTGATATCAGTACGATCAGTGTATACTTTGCAATTGTAAGTTATGTTTTCCGACTCTAAGCATGGAATTGTATCAAAAAATAGACACAAGATTCCAAGAAGAGACCTTGTCTGCAAGGTCTCTTTGTATTATAATAAAAATACTGAGATTATATGGAAAGGAGTCTATCAATCATGGGATTTATAGATGATATTAAGGCAAAAGCAAAGACATGTAAAAAGACAATCGTTCTTCCGGAGACAGAAGATATCAGAACTTATGAAGCTGCAGAAGCAGTATTAAGAGAAGGTACTGCTAATCTGATTCTGATTGGAAGTGAAGAAGAGATTGCAAAGAACAAAGGTGATTTTGACATCAGCGGTGCTACAATCGTAGATCCTGCAACGTATGAAAAGACAGATGCATATATTGCAAAACTTGTTGAGTTAAGACAGAAAAAAGGTATGACAGAAGAGCAGGCAAGAGAACTTCTTCTCTCTAATTATCTGTATTATGGTGTTATGATGGTTAAGATGAAAGATGCAGACGGAATGGTATCAGGAGCATGCCACTCTACTGCTGACACATTAAGACCATGTTTGCAGATTCTGAAGACAAAACCGGGTACAAAGCTTGTATCTGCATTCTTCGTAATCGTTGTACCGGATTGTGATATGGGTGCTGACGGAACATTTGTATTCGCAGATTCTGGTCTGGAGCAGAATCCGGATCCGGAGAAGCTTGCAGCAATCGCTTTGTCTTCTGCAGACTCCTTCAGACTGTTAACAGGCAAAGAACCAATCGTAGCAATGCTGTCTCATTCTACCAAGGGAAGTGCAAAACATCCTGACGTTGATAAAGTAGTAGAGGCAACCCGTATTGCTAAGGAAAATGCACCGGAGGGACTTCTTCTGGATGGAGAATTCCAGCTGGATGCAGCGATCGTTCCGGAAGTCGGAGCATCAAAGGCACCCGGAAGCCCGGTAGCAGGAAAAGCAAATGTACTGGTATTCCCGGATCTGGATGCAGGAAATATCGGATACAAACTTGCTCAGAGACTTGGAAAAGCAGAAGCATACGGCCCGTTAACACAGGGTATCGCAGCCCCTGTGAATGACCTGTCCCGTGGATGCAGTGCGAAGGATATCGAAGGTGTTGTAGCAATCACAGCTGTTCAGTGTATGTCAGAAGAATAAGTTTCATGTTCATAAACAACATATAATGGAGAGGTAACAAAAATGAATGTATTAGTAATTAACTGTGGAAGTTCATCATTAAAGTTTCAATTAATCAATTCAGAATCAGAGCAGGTACTTGCAAAGGGACTCTGCGAAAGAATCGGAATTGACGGAAGTCTTACTTATCAGCCGGCCGGCGGTGAGAAAGTAAAATCTGAAAAGGCTATGCCAACACATACAGAAGCAATTCAGTTTGTAATTGATGCGCTGACGGATGCTGAGACAGGCGTTGTTAAGAGTCTGGATGAGATCGGTGCAGTCGGACACCGTGTCGTACATGGCGGAGAAAAGTTTGCACAGTCTGTTGTAATCACAGAAGAAGTAAAGAAAGCAATCGAAGAGTGTAATGACCTTGCACCGCTTCACAATCCTGCAAACTTGATCGGTATCAATGCATGCCAGGAATTAATGCCGGGTACACCGATGGTTGCTGTATTTGATACTGCTTTCCATCAGACAATGCCTGAAAAAGCGTATATGTATGGACTTCCTTACGAATACTATGATAAATACAAAGTAAGACGTTATGGTTTCCACGGAACCAGCCACAGCTTTGTATCCAAGAGAGCAGCTGAGCTTGCAGGAAAACCGTATGATCAGCTGAAAACAATTGTATGTCATCTTGGAAACGGAGCAAGCATCTGTGCTGTAGAGAATGGAAAATCTGTAGATACCTCCATGGGTCTTACACCTCTGGAAGGTCTGGTAATGGGAACACGTTCCGGAGACATTGATCCGGCAATTCTTGAGTTCATTGCAAAGAAAGAGGATCTTGATATTGCAGGTCTTATGACAATGCTGAACAAGAAATCCGGTGTGTATGGACTTTCCAATAACTTATCCAGTGATTTCCGTGATCTGGATGCGGCTGCGGCAGAAGGAAACAAAGAAGCAGAAATTGCCCTGGATGTATTCTGCTATCGTGTTGCAAAATACGTAGGAAGCTATGTGGCAGCAATGAACGGTGTAGATGTGATCGCATTTACAGCTGGTATCGGTGAGAATGCCGGAAACGTTCGCGAGAAAGTAGTAGAATATCTTGGATATCTCGGTATCGAACTGAACAAAGAAGCAAATGGTGTTCGTGGAGAAGAAATTACTATCTCTACTCCGGATTCCAAGGTAACTGTAATGGTAATTCCTACAAATGAGGAATTAGCAATTGCACGCGAAACAGTTGCATTAGTTTAGAAGATTTTTGTTGACAAAATCATAATACGTGATATAATAGTCTAGTGTGTGAATAGGAGTAATTAGATATGATATTAAACCTATCCGACGTTCTGTCTGAACAGCATAAAGTGATCGAGGAGTCTGTTCCCGTTGAAATGACAAGTTTTCAGTCAGAGATGGGAAAGTTTGAGATTATCAAAAAGACACCGCTTACATTACGGATTGAATATGCGGGGGATAAAAAGCTGAAAGTCTTTGGACAGGCCGGGATTACGGCAGTTGCACCATGCGACAGATGTCTTACAGATGTAGAAGTTTATGTCCCGCTCAAGTTTGAGCATGAGGTAAGCGTGGATCCTGATGCTTTAGAGCAGGCAGATGAATTAGACGAGAATAACTATATTGACGGATATAGCTTCAACGTAGAGCAATTGATCTACAACGAGTTATTGGTAGGGTGGCCGACGAAGATTCTATGCAGCGATGACTGTAAAGGTATTTGCAATGTATGTGGTCAGAACCTGAACGAAGGTACCTGTAACTGTGAAGATACGGGGCTCGACCCTAGAATGTCAGTTATCCGCGATGTATTTAAGAATTTTAAGGAGGTGTAACCTATGTCAATTTGTCCAAAGAATAAATCTTCAAAAGCAAGAAGAGACAAAAGAAGAGCAAACTGGAAAATGAGCGCACCAAACCTGGTAAAATGCAGCAAATGTGGTGAATTAATGATGCCTCACAGAGTTTGCAAAGCCTGCGGTTCTTACAACAAAAAAGAAATCATCCCACAGGACTAATTATGAAAATGTATTAAGAATAAGACCTGCCGAATGTTGGCGGGTCTTATTTTTTTTAAAGATATTGATTTTTGAGTTGATGTCTAGTAGAATGAACCTAGTAATGCTAGGAGGAATTAAGATGTCAGAAATTACAAAAATAGCATTGGACGCTATGGGCGGTGACAACGCTCCGGGCGAGATGGTAAAGGGCGCGATCGATGCACTTGGCCGCGAAAAAGATATCAAAGTATTTTTGATTGGTAAGGAAGAAGTCGTAAATGCAGAACTGAGTCAATATACTTATGATAAAGAAAGAATTGAAGTGGTGAATGCAACGGAAGTGATTGAAACTGCGGAGCCTCCGGTGAATGCCATCCGGAAAAAGAAAGATTCATCGATTGTAGTCGGAATGAAGATGGTAAAGGAAGGGCGGGCGGATGCATTCGTATCTGCAGGAAGTTCCGGAGCCATTCTGGTTGGAGGTCAGGTCATTGTCGGAAGAATCAAGGGGGTGGAGAGACCACCGCTTGCACCGCTGATCCCTACAGAGAAAGGTGTCAGTCTTCTGATCGACTGCGGAGCCAACGTAGATGCGAGACCTTCACATCTGGTACAGTTTGCAAAGATGGGGTCCATATATATGGAACATGTACTTGGCATTCAGAACCCGAAGGTTGGAATTGTCAATATCGGGGCAGAAGAAGAGAAAGGAAATGCACTGGTGAAAGAGACATTTCCGCTTCTTAAAGAAGAAAAAGATATCAACTTTATCGGAAGTGTAGAGGCAAGAGAGATTCCGCATGGGCAGGCAGATGTTGTAGTCTGTGAAGCTTTTGCCGGAAATATCATTTTGAAATTATACGAAGGTGTCGGATCTGTATTGATCAGTAAAGTAAAATCCGGACTGATGACCAGTCTTCGCAGCAAGATCGGTGCACTTCTGATCAAGCCGGCTCTTCGGTCTACGCTGAAGTCTTTTGATGCAAGCGAATACGGCGGCGCACCTCTGCTTGGTCTGAATGGCCTGGTCGTAAAGACACACGGAAGTGCAAAAGCAAAAGAAGTAACCAATACGCTGATTCAGTGTGTGACATTCAAAAAACAGAAAATCAATGAAAAAATCAGAGAGAGTATTCAAGCGGAAGTAAAATCTGCTGAATAATATATTACTAACTATGAGAAAAGGAGAACGGGTTATGGAACTGGAAAAATTAAAGGAAATCATTGCAGATGTATTGAATGTGGATGCAGATGATATTACAGAGGACACAACATTTGTGGATGATCTGGGAGCTGACTCTCTGGACATCTTCCAGATTATTATGGGAATAGAAGAAACATTTGACATTGAAATTGATAATGACGATGCAGAAAATATTGCAACAGTAGGGGATGCTGTTGAACAGATCAAGAACGCAACAAATAACTAGGCAAAATACAAAGAAGAACGAAAGAGCCCGGTTGGGCTTTTTCGCTTTTCTGATTGTATAAGAAAGGCAAAACATGTAGATGGTGCATGGTATGGGAAAAGACTTAAAAATATTAGAAAAAAAAATCGGATATAAATTTCAGGATTTTCACTTACTCAAAAAAGCAATGATACACAGTTCATATGCAAATGAGATGCATCTTCCTAAGTATGAGTGCAATGAACGTCTGGAATTTCTGGGAGATGCTGTACTGGAATTGGTATCCAGTGAATTTTTATTTTATGATGATCATAAGATGCCGGAAGGAGAGCTTACAAAGACGCGGGCAAGTATGGTGTGTGAGCCGGCGCTGGCTTTTTGTGCCCGGGATCTTGAACTGGGCGGATATCTACTGCTCGGAAAGGGAGAAGAAGCAACCGGAGGACGTAAGAGAGAGTCGATTACATCAGATGCAATGGAAGCGCTGATCGGCGCAATATATATTGACGGTGGTTTTGCTAGTGCAAAAGAGTTTATTCATCGATTCATACTGCAGGATCTGGAAAATAAAAAGCTCTTTTACGATAGCAAGACTATCTTGCAGGAGATTGTTCAGGCACATTTCAAGGAGACAATCTCATACCGTCTGACGGGTGAAGAAGGACCGGATCACAACAAGTCTTTCCATGTGGCAGTGTTTATTGGAGAGACGGAATACGGAGTCGGTACCGGACGTACGAAAAAAGCGGCAGAACAGGATGCGGCATATCAGAGCATTTTGAAGCTGCATGCGCAGAATATAAAGTAGGTGTAGAATGTATTTAAAAAGCATAGAAGTGCAGGGATTTAAATCATTTGCCCATAAGATAAAATTCGACTTTCATAATGGAATTACCGGGATTGTGGGACCAAACGGAAGTGGAAAAAGTAATGTGGCAGATGCGGTAAGATGGGTACTGGGAGAACAGAGAATCAAGCAGTTAAGAGGCGGATCCATGCAGGATGTTATCTTCTCGGGGACGGAGAACCGTAAGCCTTTAAGCTATGCTTCTGTAGCGATTACTCTGGATAATTCTGATCACAAACTTCCGATTGAGTATGAAGAAGTTACGGTAGCGAGAAAGCTTTATCGTTCCGGGGAGAGTGAATATCTAATCAATGGAAGCCCCTGCAGATTAAAAGATGTAAATGAACTGTTCTATGATACGGGAATCGGAAAAGAAGGATACTCTATCATCGGACAGGGACAGATTGATAAGATCTTAAGTGGTAAACCGGAAGAACGCCGGGAGTTATTCGATGAGGCTGCCGGTATTGTGAAGTTCAAGCGCCGGAAGAGCATGTCTGTGAAAAAACTGGAAGAAGAGAGACAGAATCTTCTTCGTGTCAATGATATTCTGGCAGAGCTTGAAAAACAGGTCGGACCTCTGGAGCGGCAGGCAGAGACTGCAAAGGAATATCTTAAGAAAAAAGAGCAGCTGAAAACTTATGATATCAACATGTTCCTTCTGGAAACAGAAAGAATTCAGGATCAGATCCGAAGTGCAGAAGAGAAGCTTGACATCACCAAACAGGAACTGGCGGATACCAGTCGCCAATATGATGATATGAAAGCCGAATATGAGGCAATTGAAGAACAGGTTGACAGTATTGATGCGCTGATCGAAAAGTCAAAAAGTCAGCTCAATGAGACCACGATTTTAAAACAGCAGCTTCAGAATCAGATCGAACTTCTGAAAGAGCAGATTCACAGTTCCCGCATGAATGATGAACATTATGACCAGCGTGCGAGAACCATTGATTCTGAGATACGCGTGAGGGAAGGCCAGCTCGATAACCTGCAGGGTGAACAGAGAACGATCCGCAGGAAGATGGAAGAACATCTTCAGAAAGAGAATCAGGCGAAGGAAGCGTTGATTGATGTACAAACTAGGATTGCAGGTATTACAGATTCCGTCGATCAGAAAAAGAATGACATCATGGAAATTCTGAATAATCGGGCTTCTACCAAGGCAAAGATTCAGAAATATGATACCATGCTGGAGCAGATTCAGGTTCGTCGGGCACAGATCAGCCGTCAGATCATCGAAACTGAAAGTGATGCAGACAGGGAGAATGAAGAACTGACAAGATATCGTCAGGAATTAAAGGAAGTGTCTTCCAGAATCATCGCATTAACAGAACAGAATTCACAGTATGAAGAGAAGATAAAGAAACTGCAGGAGATCATATCTAAGCAGACAGAGCAGTTCCGTCTGGGGCAGACTGCCTATCACAGGGAGCAGTCCAGACTGGATTCGCTGAAGAACATCACCGAGCGATATGACGGATACGGAAACAGTATCCGCAAGGTCATGGATAATAAAGACCGTGAAAAAGGTCTTCTGGGTGTTGTTGCTGATATTATAAAAGTTTCCAGAGAGTATGAGATTGCAGTTGAGACCGCTTTGGGCGGAAATATACAGAATATTGTAACCGCGGATGAAGATACCGCTAAACGTATGATTCAGTTTCTGAAGAAGAATAAATATGGACGTGCGACATTCCTTCCGCTGACATCCATCCGGGCGAATGCCGGAATCAGTCATCCGGAAGCTTTGAAAGAGACCGGAGTGATCGGAGCCGCCAATCAGCTGGTAAAAGTCGAAGAAAAGTATCAGATTCTTGCGGATTATCTTCTGGGGCGTACGCTGGTGGTGGATCATATTGATCACGGAACTGCAATTGCAAGAAAATATCATCAGACGATCCGGATTGTAACGCTGGAAGGCGAGCTGATCAACCCGGGCGGTTCCATGACAGGAGGAGCATTTAAAAATACCAGTAACCTTCTGAGCAGACGACGGGAGATTGAGGAGTTTGAAAAAACAGTCCGTAAGCTGAAGCAGGAAATGGATGAGATGGAAGCTTCCACAGAGAAACTTCGGAAAGAGCGTGCAGGGTATTATGAAAAGATAGATGGAATCAGCAGTGAATTACAGAAGGCGTATGTGATTCAGAATACGGCAAAGATGAATGCGGATCAGGCGGAGTCCAGAATCAGAAATGCAAAAGATACAGAGCGGAATCTGAAAGAAGAAGATGAAAAACTGATTGCGCAGATTGCCGATATCATGGATAATCAGGAATCGATCAATGTAGAACTGGATACTTCGGAAAGTCTTGAGAAGGAACTGACGAAAAAGATTCAGGATGAGCAGAAACTGCTGGATGCAGAGCACGAGGAAGAAACAAAACGGATAAAAGCGGCAGAAGAGATTCATCTGATCTACGCGAATCTGGAACAAAAATATAATTTCGTCGTAGAAAATATGACTCGTATTCGTGAAGAAAATGAGAAGTTTCATGCAGAGCTTGAAAAGCTGGAAGAAAATAAAGGTGATACTTCCAGAGAAATTGAAGAAAAGGAAGCACAGATCGCTGATCTGAGACAGACCATAGAGGATTCCAAAGATCTGTTTGATGAGATTCAGAAGGAGATCGAGAAATCCAGGAGGCAGCGTGAAGAACTGAATAATCAGCATAAAGTGTTCCTGCAAAAGAGAGAGGATCTTGCAAAGCACATGGCAGACCTCGATAAGGAAGCTTATCGTCTGGAAAGTCAGAAGACCGGATATGAGGAGGCCTCTGAAAAGCAGATCAATTATATGTGGGAAGAGTATGAGATCACCTACAATCATGCGAAAGAGCTAAGAGATGTGAATCTGACAGATCTTGCCAAAATGAGAAAACGTATTCAGGAGCTGAAGTCGGAGATACGTTCTCTGGGAAATGTCAATGTGAATGCAATCGAAGAGTATAAACAGGTTTCTGAGCGCTATGAATTTCTGAAAAATCAGCATGACGATCTTGTGGAGGCAGAGACAACACTGGAACAGATTATTGACGAACTTGACGATGCCATGCGCAAACAGTTTAAAGAGCAGTTTGCAATGATTGCAGAGGAGTTTGATGCAGTATTTAAAGAATTATTCGGTGGAGGCAAGGGAACGCTGGAACTGATGGAAGACGAGGATGTTCTGGATGCGGGAATCCGGATCATTGCACAGCCGCCGGGAAAGAAACTTCAGAATATGATGCAGCTCTCGGGAGGCGAAAAAGCACTTACGGCGATTGCCTTATTATTCGCAATTCAGAATCAGAAGCCATCGCCATTCTGTCTCCTGGATGAGATCGAGGCTGCACTGGATGATAATAATGTAGTCAGATTTGCACAGTATCTGCATAAACTGACGAAAAATACACAGTTTATTGTAATTACACACAGGCGCGGTACAATGACCGCGGCAGACAGACTGTATGGTATTACTATGCAGGAGAAAGGCGTGTCAACGCTGGTATCTGTCAGTCTTCTGGAAAATGAACTGGAACAATAGGAGGATGTCATGGCAGAAGAACAAAAAGAAAAGATGGGATTTTTCAGGAAACTGGTATCAGGACTCAGTAAGACAAGAGACAATATCGTTTCCGGAATGGACAGTATCTTTCATGGATTTTCACAGATCGATGATGATTTTTATGAAGAACTGGAAGAAGTTCTGATTATGGGAGATCTGGGAGTACAGGCAACCGATGATATTCTGGAAGATCTGAAGGCAAAGGTAAAAGAACAGCATATCAAAGAACCTGTTCAATGCAGAGAAATCTTGATTGAAAGTATTAAAGAACAGATGGATGTCGGAGAAACGGCATATGAGTTCGAAGAGAAGACGTCAGTGGTTATGGTGATCGGTGTCAACGGCGTTGGAAAGACAACGACGATCGGCAAGCTTGCAGGCAAACTTCGTGCCCAGGGAAAGAAGGTTGTTCTTGCGGCTGCAGATACCTTCCGTGCGGCTGCCGGAGAACAGCTGAAGGAATGGGCACATCGTGCCCAGGCTGATCTGATCGGAGGACAGGAAGGATCCGATCCGGCTTCCGTAGTATTTGATGCAGTGGCATCCGCAAAAGCAAAGCATGCGGACGTACTTCTGATTGATACGGCCGGAAGACTGCATAATAAAAAGAATCTGATGGAAGAACTTAAGAAAATGAATCGGATTATTGACAGAGAATATCCGGATGCACATCGGGAAACATTGGTGGTTCTTGATGCAACTACGGGACAGAATGCACTTCAGCAGGCGAAAGAATTCAATGAAGTGGCTGATATTACAGGAATTGTTCTGACCAAGATGGATGGAACCGCCAAGGGAGGTATTGCTGTCGCAATACAGGCAGAGCTTGGAATCCCTGTAAAATATATCGGTGTAGGTGAAACCATTGATGATCTGCAGAAGTTTGATTCGGATACTTTTGTAAATGCATTATTTAACGTGGAATAAAATGGTATATGATACGAGAAGAGGAGATATGAAGGATGTTGACATTAGAGAAGTTTGAACAGGCAAGTGAAATGGTGAAAAACGTTACACTTCCGACCAAGCTGGTATACAGTGAATATCTGAGCCAGCAGACCGGCGGCAAGATCTATCTGAAGCCGGAAAACATGCAGTATACAGGAGCATATAAAGTAAGAGGATCCTATTATAAGATCAGCACTATGACAGAAGAAGAGAGAGAAAAGGGGCTCATCGCGGCTTCTGCAGGAAATCATGCACAGGGTGTTGCATACGCTGCACAGAAATTCGGATGTAAGGCAACGATTGTTATGCCAACGGTTACTCCGCTGATTAAAGTGAATCGTACGAAGAATTACGGAGCAGAGGTTATTCTCCATGGAGATGTCTATGATGATGCCTGCGCATATGCACAAAAGCTTGCACAAGATAGAGGATGTACTTTTGTGCATCCGTTTGACGATCTGGATATTGCGACGGGACAGGGAACGATCGCAATGGAGATTGTACAGGAACTTCCTACTGTAGACTATATATTTGTACCTGTTGGCGGCGGTGGACTGGTAACAGGTGTATCCACGCTTGCCAAGATGCTGAATCCAAAGATCAAAGTTATAGGAGTGGAACCGGCTGCTGCAGCAAGTATGACAGCGGCTCTTCAGATGGGAGAGCCGGTTACGCTGGAAAGTGCCAATACGATTGCCGATGGTACTGCCGTAAAACGTGTGGGAGAAAAGATCTTTCCGTACGCACAGGAGAACATTGACCAGGTTCTTACGGTAGAGGACGATGAACTGATCGGTGCATTCCTGGATATGGTGGAGAATCATAAGATGGTCGTTGAAAATTCCGGCCTTCTCACGGTTGCCGCTTTGAAACAGATGGATCTGAAAGGAAAAAAGGCAGTCGCTATATTAAGCGGCGGAAATATGGATGTCATCACGATGTCGTCTATTGTTCAGCACGGACTGATTCAGAGAGACCGTATCTTTTCTGTATCCGTACTGCTTCCGGATAAAGCAGGTGAGCTTGTGCGTGTAGCAACAACGATTGCAAATGCAAATGGCAATGTTATTAAACTTGAACATAACCAGTTTGTCAGCACCAATCGTAATGCCGCAGTGGAGCTTCGTATTACAATGGAAGCATTTGGTACGGAGCACAAGCATCAGATCTTAAATGCACTGGAAGAGGGCGGATTCCGTCCGAGAGAAATCGGCGCAAAACTATATTAATAACATATTGACAAAAGGGTCATGATTTTCATCGAGGGTTATGAAAGTCATGACCTCTTTCTATTTTCTGTAAAAAAACGTATTGACACTGAATGTATAATTGTATACAATTATACATGTTTAGTTTAGTGCTTTATCTTACTAAAATATTGGAAAGCGAGCGAGTAAAATGGAAAATAGAAAAGTATATCTGAATGAACATACGAATTTATTACAGCTGGAGGAGCATATGTATCCATTGGTTGATGTGGATACACCAAACGTATTCCGGAATCTTTTTCATTACGATGAGATTCCGAAAATAGCATTTAATGATCGAATTGTACCGCATCACATGCCGGATGAAATATGGATCACGGATACGACATTCCGGGATGGACAGCAGTCACGGGCACCATACAGTACAGAGCAGATTGTAAAAATATATGACTATTTTCATCGTCTTGGAGGCCCGAATGGAAAGATCCGTCAGTGTGAATTTTTCCTGTATAGCAAAAAAGACCGGGATGCAGTATACAAATGTATGGAAAAGGATTATAAATTTCCGGAGATTACTAGCTGGATCCGTGCGAGTAAAAAAGACTTCGATCTGGTAAAAGAGATTGGAATGAAGGAAACGGGTGTGCTGGTCAGCTGTTCGGATTATCACATTTTTTATAAATTAAAAATGACGCGACGTCAGGCAATGGAACACTATCTGTCAATTGTCAGAGAGTGTCTCGAGACTGGAATCAGTCCGAGATGTCATCTGGAAGATATTACAAGATCCGATATCTATGGATTTGTGATTCCGTTCTGTCTGGAACTGATGAGACTGATGGATGAATATAAAATTCCTGTGAAAGTGCGAGTATGTGATACAATGGGTTATGGTGTAAACTATCCGGGTGCAGTGATCCCGAGATCCATTCCGGGAATCATCTACGGAATCCGGGTACATGCGGGAGTACCGAGCGAATTGATTGAATTCCACGGACACAATGATTTTTATAAAGCAGTAAGCAACTCTTCAACTGCGTGGCTGTATGGAGCGAGTGGTGTGAACTGTTCTCTTTTCGGAATCGGAGAGCGCACCGGCAATACTCCATTGGAGGCAATGGTATTTGAGTATGCACAGCTTCGCGGTACGCTGGATGGTATGGATACACGTGTGATCACGGAACTGTCAGAATATTATGAGAAAGAGATTGGATATGAGATCCCGTCAAGGACTCCTTTTGTCGGTAAGAATTTTAATGTTACAAGAGCGGGAATTCATGCGGATGGACTGTTGAAGAATGAAGAGATCTACAATATCTTTGATACAGGCAAGTTTCTGAATCGTCCGCCGCTTGTTGCAGTATCCAATACTTCCGGACTTGCAGGAATCGCACACTGGATTAATTCCTACTTCAGCCTTCCGGAAGAAAAACAGGTGGATAAAAACTCAGAACTTGTAAGCTGTGTAAAAGACTGGGTAGATCAGGAATATGAAGATGGACGAGTTACCGTTTTGACAGACGAAGAACTATTACAGGTGATTGAAGAAAATTGTAAGAAACTGGGAATCAGTCTGGTCAGATAGAGGTGAGAATATGGAGGAATATCGTGACGGATCTTTACGGGGAAAGGTTTTTCAACGATTAAGAGAAGATATTTTAAATGGAGTTTATCAGGAACACGAAGAATTAAGAGAGATTACGATCGGAGAGGAGCTTGGCGTGAGCAGGACTCCGGTCAGAGAAGCACTAAGGCAGCTTGAGCTGGAAGGACTTGTTACGATCATCCCGAATAAAGGGGCTTACGTAACAGGCATCACTGCAAAAGATGTGGAAGATATCTATAAGATTCGTTCCCAGCTGGAGGGATTATGTGCAAGATGGGCTACGAAAAATATTACAGATGAGCAGATAGAAGAACTGGAGGAGATCATACTCCTGTCGGAATATCATTTGCACAAAAAAAGGAATGGACAGGCGGAACAGGTGTCAGAGATGGATGGAAAGTTCCATAAGATCTTGTATGAAGCGTCCGATAGTCGTATACTGGAACATGTGTTAAAAGATTTTCACAAGTATGTACAGATGGCAAGGACGATGTCGGTAGAAGCACCGACACGTGCTCAGCGGTCTATTGAAGAACATCGCGAAATATTAAATGCGATCAGAGCAAAGGATGCAGATCTGGCTGAAAAGCTTGCAAATCAGCATATCATCAATGTTATGAAAAATCTGCATCTGAATGAAATATAGAACTATAAAACCTACGGAAACAGCGACAAAGATTCAAACAGGAGGAAGATGTAAAGATGGCAAAAATTAAGATGACAACACCTATTGTGGAGATGGACGGAGATGAGATGACCAGAATTCTCTGGAAAATGATTAAAGAAAATCTGCTGGAACCATTTGTTGAACTGAATACAGAATACTATGATCTGGGTCTTGAATGCCGTAATGAGACGAATGATCAGGTTACTGTTGATGCGGCAAATGCGACAAAGAAGTATAAAGTTGCCGTAAAATGTGCAACGATCACTCCAAATGCAGCACGTATGACAGAATATAATCTGAAAGAGATGTGGAAGAGTCCGAATGGTACGATCCGTGCGATTCTGGATGGAACGGTATTTCGTGCGCCAATCGTGGTAAAAGGCATTGAACCATGTGTGAAAAACTGGAAGAAACCAATTACGATTGCAAGACATGCGTATGGTGACGTTTATAAAAACACAGAAATGAAGATTCCAGGACCCGGGAAGGTTGAGCTTGTATATACGGCAGAAGATGGAACAAAGACAAGAGAACTGGTACATAACTATGCAGGAGCCGGTGTGGCACAGGGAATACATAATCTGTGCGGTTCCATTGAAAGCTTTGCAAGAAGCTGTTTTAACTATGCGCTGGATACCAGACAGGATCTTTGGTTCGCTACAAAGGATACAATCTCTAAAAAATATGATCATACATTTAAAGATATCTTCCAGGAGATCTATGATGCAGAATATGCTGAAAAGTTCGAAAAGGCAGGTATCGTATACTTTTACACACTGATTGATGATGCGGTAGCCCGTGTCATGAAGTCCGAAGGCGGATATATCTGGGCCTGCAAGAACTATGACGGAGATGTTATGAGTGATATGGTGTCTTCTGCATTTGGTTCACTTGCCATGATGACTTCTGTACTGGTATCACCGGAAGGATATTATGAGTATGAAGCTGCACATGGAACGGTACAGCGCCATTATTATAAGCATCTGAAAGGGGAAGAGACATCAACCAACTCTGTTGCAACAATCTTTGCATGGACAGGTGCGCTGAGAAAACGTGGCGAGCTCGATGGCAATCAGGAATTGATGGAATTTGCCGATAAACTTGAAAAGGCAACGATTGACACGATTGAAGAAGGAAAGATGACAAAAGATCTGGCACTGATTACGACGCTGGAGAATCTAACTGTATTGAACAGTGAGAACTTCATCAAAGCAATTGCGGAAAAATTGCAGTAAATTATGAAATAAACATAATTTGTTATACTGGTTCCCATGAAAGGAGTCGTGTGGTATGAAAAGTAATTGTGAGTCCTGTGCACATTATGAATATGATGAAGATTATGAATGTTACGTCTGTCAGATGGATCTGGATGAGGACGAGCTATATCGGTTTGTGACAAATACATATCGGGATTGTCCGTATTACAGTTATGGAGACGAGTATACGGTGGTCAGGCATCAGATGTAAATTTCAGGGAGCGTTGCTTGTACATGAAAAACCAGGATATCATATTCGGAAAGGTGATATCCTGGTTTTTATAATGTTTCCTTTCTTTATTCTGCAAGTTCTTCCCACTTTTCATATAATTCTGCAAGTTCTTCTGCGATAGAAGCTTTTTCCTTTGCCAGTTCCTGACATTTTACTGAATTCGTAAAGATCTCTTCCTGCATCATTAATTCATCGATTTCGGCATCGCGTTCTTCGAGATCAGAGATGCGGTCTTCCGTCTTTTTCAGTTCATTTTTTCGTTTTCGCTCCCGTGCCTGAGCTTCTTTTTGTTCCTGCCAGCTGAGTTTGGAATCTGTGATGGAATTCGTGGAAGATTTTGCTGCGGAAGAAGCGGCCTTTACACTTCCGGGAATTGGAGCCGAAGCAGTGCTGCCGGCATAGATGGCTGTCAGTTCTTCTTTTTTCTCCAGATAATAATCATAATTACCAATATAATTGACAAATGTCTGGTTTACCAGATCCAGGATCCTTGTTGCGGTCTGATTAATAAAATATCGGTCATGAGAGACATACAATACAGTTCCGGTGTAATCATTTAATGCTTTTTCCAGAATTTCTTTGGAGGTGATATCCAAATGGTTGGTTGGCTCATCAAGGATCAGAAAGTTTGCTTCGGACAGCATCAGTTTCGCAAGTGAAACACGTCCGCGCTCCCCGCCGCTCAGAGAGCTGATCTGTTTGAAGACGTCCTCTCCGGTAAAGAGAAATGCTGCAAGAACATTGCGGATCTGGGTGTTTGTCAGTGTCGGATAGTCATCCGATATCTCATCGAAGATGGTTTTTTCCATATGAAGGACGTGATGTTCCTGGTCATAGTATCCGATTTTTACATTCGTTCCAAGCGAGAAGGTTCCGCTGTCAGCTGAAACTACCTGATTCAGGATTTTCAATAATGTGGTTTTGCCGGTTCCGTTGTCGCCAATGATTGCAACATGTTCTCCGCGTTTTATTTCGAAGCTGATGTCAGAGAATAAGGTCTGCCCCGGAAATGATTTGCTTAAGTGTTCTACCGTTAATACATCGTTTCCACTGACACAGGAAGGCTCCAGTGTCAGATGAATCTCCGTATTCAGCTCCTGGGGCTTCTCTACAGGCTTCATCTTTTCCAGCATTTTTTCGCGACTTTCTGCACGTTTAATGGATTTTTCACGGTTGAAAGAACGAAGTTTTTCGATGACAGCCTCCTGGTGTCTGATTTCCTGCTGCTGGTTCAGATATTCCTTCAGTCGCGCTTCCCGAAGTTTCTTTTTCTTGTCGGCGTAATCGCTGTAATTGCCCTGATAGGTCATCAAAGATCCCTGCTCGATTTCCAGTACCTTTGTGACAACTCTGTTCAGAAAGTACCGGTCATGGGAGACGATCAGAACAGCCCCCGGATAGTTGAGAAGATAAGTCTCAAGCCATGAGATGGAATTCAGATCCAGGTGGTTGGTAGGCTCATCCAGCAGGAGAATATCCGGTTTTGTGAGGAGCAGCTTTCCAAGAGATACGCGTGTTTTCTGTCCGCCGGAAAGTGTGTCAACCGGCTTGGAGAAATCGTTTTCTGTAAAGCCAAGACCCTTAAGAACGCCCGTAATTTCACTTTCATAGGCATATCCGTTGGCGCGTTCGAAAGCGGCAGTCAGGCGGTTGTAAGTGTTCAGACGTGCTTCCAGTTCCGCACCGGAGAGATGTTTTAATTCCAGTTCGATAGAACGAATCTGTTGTTCCATGGAGATGATCTCTGACTTGGCAAGCTTCACTTCCTCATAGATGGTATTGCCGCTTTGCATCTGCTGGTGCTGTGCGAGATAGCCGAGAGTCTTTCCTTTTGTGAGAATGACAGTTCCGCCGTCAGAAGGCAGTTCTCCGACGACCATCTTCAGGAGAGTAGACTTTCCGGCGCCGTTTGGTCCGACCAGTGCAGCCTTTTCATGATCCTCTATGTGAAATGATCCATCGGCGACAATTACGTTTTCACCGAAGGATTTATTGATTCCGTGACATGCTAATATCATGGTATTTCCTCCTTTGCATACGATATAATTATAACGGAAATGGTGTAAATTACAACTATTGTTTGACATTAATCTTCCGATTTTATATAATATCTTTAGACTATAACAGGAAGGTGAATACATTGGAAGGAAGAGAGATATCGCAGGCGGTAATACGAAGGTTGCCAAGGTATTACAGATATTTGGGAGAACTTTTAGAAAATGGAGTAGAACGAATCTCTTCAAATGATCTCAGTAAACGAATGAAAGTGACTGCGTCACAGATTCGTCAGGATCTTAATAATTTCGGAGGATTTGGTCAACAGGGATACGGATATAATGTAAAGTATCTGTACACAGAGATTGGTAAGATTCTCGGACTTGAAGAAGATCACAATATTATTATTATCGGAGCTGGTAATCTGGGGCAGGCACTGGCCAACTATGCAGCATTTGAAAAACGTGGTTTTATATTAAAGGGAATCTTTGATGTGAATCCACGGTTGGAGGGTGTGGCAATCCGGGGCGTTCCGGTACGTATGATGGATGATCTGAAGTCTTTTGTACAGAATAATAATATAGATATTGCTGTTCTTACGATTCCAAAAGAAAAGGCAATTGAGGTTGCGAATATGCTGGTTGAAAACGGGGTACGTGCGATCTGGAATTTTGCACATACAGACCTGAATCTTCCAGAGAATATCATCGTGGAAAATGTGCATTTATCTGAAAGTCTTATGCAGTTATCCTATAATATAAGCCGTTATAACGAAGAACACAAAAAATAAAGATGATGTAGACGTGTAAGGTCCGGCATGTGCAGACATGCCTGTTCTTACACGTTCTTTGATATGGGGGTGAGACAATGCGATATCTGGTGGATGGCAGTCAGATGAAGGCTGCAGATCAGTATACGATCCAGACAATAGGTACTCCGTCCCTTGTATTGATGGAGCGGGCTGCCAGATGCTGTGTGCAGGTAATGACAGACAGATATCTGGATCTGTCCAGAGCCTGTGTTGTATGTGGCTCCGGGAATAATGGCGGAGATGGTCTGGCAATTGCGAGAATCCTTACCAGGATGGGATATCCGGCTACCGCCTGTTTTATTGGCAATAAGGAGCATTGTACAGAAGAGACAAAAGAACAGATGCGTCTCCTTAAGGAAGCCGGAGGCAAGATTATATATGGATACGAAGAGGCAAAATACAGCGTACTGATCGATGCGATCTTCGGTGTGGGACTGAGCAGAAAGATTGAGGGGAACTATCGTGAGATCATCGATCAGATGAATCGTTCGACGGGAATAAAGGTTGCAGTCGATATTCCGTCCGGAATCTCTTCCGGGAATGGTGCGGTGTTGGGAATCGCATTTCATGCAGATATTACGGTTACTTTTCAGCTTGAAAAGCTGGGACTTCAGATGTATCCGGGACGGGAATACGCCGGAGAGATCTATCCTGTTGACATAGGAATCTGCACAGACAGGATCAGGGATGACATATCTGTGGCATATACGTATGATAGAAGAGAATATAGCCGTCTGCTGCCGGTCAGAAAGGCGGATTCACATAAAGGAACATATGGAAAGCTTCTGGTAATTGCCGGAAGCAGGGGAATGTCAGGAGCAGCATATCTGAATGCCAAAGCAGCGTATCGGGCCGGAGCAGGACTGGTGCAGATCTATACTCCGGAGGAGAATCGTGTGATTCTTCAGACTCTGCTGCCGGAAGCAATTATTACTGCCTACGAGTCCTTTGAAGAAGAAAAACTGTGTTCGCTTCTTGCGTGGGCCGATACCGTATGTATCGGATCCGGGCTCGGAACGAACGACTTGTCGAAGAAGATCCTACAGACAACACTGAAAAATATAAAGGTACCGTGTGTGATTGATGCGGATGGACTGAATCTGTTATCAGAGAATATGGAAGCACTGAAGCAGGTATCGGACGGAGAGATCGTGCTGACTCCTCATATGAAGGAGATGGAACGATTGTCCGGCAAAATGGTATCAGAGATCCGGGAACACCGGACAGCTGTTCTGAGAGAATTCACGGAACAACATCCGGCAGTCGTAGCGTTGAAAGATTCCAGAACGATGGTTGCATCTTCAGGATCCCGCATATATGTGAATCTGTCCGGCAATTGTGCAATGGCAAAAGCCGGATCAGGAGATGTCCTTGCGGGGATGATCGCAGGTCTGATGGCACAGAAAGTATCCGGATATGATGCAGCAGTTCTGGGAGTCTATTTGCACGGCTGTTGCGGAGATTATGCCCGGAAGATCATGGGAAGCTATAGCGTTATGGCAGAAGATCTTATTGAAAATATAGGCAAAGTGTTCATAGATCAGGAGGAGTTGGCTTATGAAGAAGTATAGCAGAGTTATGGCGAGGGTCGATTTGGATGCAGTTGAATATAATATAGAGATGATGAAAAACAATATTAAAGAGGGTGTTCAGATCATGGCCGTTATTAAGATGGACGGATATGGACATGGAGCTGCACAGATTGCAAAAGTGCTGGATCCGAAAGAGTATATCTGGGGCTTTGCGGCAGCAACGCTTGACGAAGCTGTTCACCTGAAGAGATCAGGAATCAAAAAGCCAATACTTGTTCTTGGCTGTATCTTTCCGGATCAGTGGGAAGACATGATTGAGAATGAGATTCGCATGACAGTATTTACAAAGGAGATGGCTGAAGAAGTATCCGAACTTGCACAACGTATGGGAAGAAAAGTATATGTTCACATTAAGCTGGATACGGGAATGGGGCGTCTGGGCTTTCAGATTACAGAAGAAAATGCAGACATCATTGCTGCCATCAGCAAGCTTCCGAACCTAGTCATGGAAGGAATGTTTACACATTTTTCCAAAGCGGATGAAACGGATAAGACGTATACACATGAACAGATCAATCAGTATCTGTGGATGAAAAGGGCGTTGGAAGAAAGAAATGTTGTATTTTCTTATTATCACTGCTCCAACAGTGCAGGTATCATTGATATGAAGGAAGCTAATCTGAATCTGGTACGTGCAGGTATATCGACATACGGAATGTATCCGTCGGATGAAGTGGAAAAAGAAAATGTTCCTCTTAAGCCTGCAATGGAGCTGATCAGTCATGTGGCCTTTGTAAAGTGGGTAGAAGAAGGAAGAAGGATCAGTTACGGAGGAACATATGTGACAGCTTATCCGACGAAAGTTGCCACGATTCCGGTTGGATATGGAGATGGATATCCCCGCAGCCTGTCCAACCAGGGATATGTTCTGATCCATGGACAGAAAGCACCGATTCTCGGAAGAGTATGTATGGATCAGTTCATGGTTGATGTAACGGGTATAGATGATGTGAAATTCGGTGACAAAGTGACGTTGATCGGGAAAGACGGGGATGAGGTCCTTCCGGTAGAAACCCTGAGCGATCTTTCGGGAAGATTTAATTATGAATTTGTATGTAATCTTGGAAAGAGAATTCCGAGAGAATATATCCGGCATGGAGAAATCGTGGAACAGGTAGATTATTTTCTCTGATTCTGCAGGTTCCTGCATTTTGAAGAATACATCCGAAAAAGATGGAGATACTTATGTTATCAAGTGAAATCGGAGTGTGAATGAAAAGTGCAGGTAAGACGTGGAGATATCTATTACGCAGATCTTAGTCCGGTTGTCGGATCCGAACAGGGAGGCATTCGTCCGGTACTGATCATACAGAATGATATGGGCAACCGTCACAGCCCGACTGTGATCTGTGCGGCGATTACTTCCAGGATGAATAAGGCAAAATTGCCGACACACATTGAGATAGATGCAAGGAAATATCAGATTGTGAAGAATTCTGTGATTCTGCTGGAACAGATTAGGACAATAGATAAACAACGGCTGAAGGATCTGGTATGCCATTTGGATAAAGAGATAATGAACAAAGTAGATGAGGCTCTGAAAGTCAGTTTAGAGCTTCATACATAGAAAAGGAGTTTGAGGATAGTAAATTATGATAGAAGGAAGTTTGTTTGGCAGAATGAAACAGATATTCCAGCTGGAAGATGAGATGGATGAGGAAACTCAGAAAGAAGCCGCAGAGCTGATTCGCAACATTTTCCGGTATATGGATAAAGATGCAAAGGATATCATGACGCATCGGAAAAACATTGTTGCAATCGATGGAAATGAGACGCTTGAAGATGCTCTCCGGTTTATTCTGGAGGAGAATTATTCCAGATTTCCAATCTATGAAGAAGATATAGATGAAATCACCGGAATCATACATCTGAGAGAAGCAACAGCCTGTTATCTGGATGAGAACAATCGGAAAAAACGGGTAAAGGATCTGAAAGAATATATAAGACCGGTTACATATATCCCTGAAACGAAAAGTATAGATACGCTTTTTAAAGAGATGCAGGCGAAAAAAAATCATATGGTGATCGTGCTGGATGAATATGGGCAGACTTCGGGACTCGTAGCGATGGAAGATATTCTGGAAGAAATCGTAGGAAACATTCTGGATGAGCATGACGAAGAAGAGGAGATGATATCACGCCAGGCAGACGGAAGCTATCTTGTGAATGGGATGACAGATCTGGAAGATCTGGAAGATCTTATGCCGCTGCAGTTTGAAAAGGAAGAGTTTGAGACTCTGAATGGCTTCCTGATCGATCAGCTTGACAGAATTCCATCAGAAGATGAGCATTGTGAGGTTGATTATCAGGGATATCGATTTACGATTCTTCTGGTGGACAATAATACAATACAGAGAGTTAAGATTGAAAAACGTCCGGAAGCGTGATAGAATAAAAAAAGTGCGAAAATAGAGATAAAGAGAGGGTTAAAAAATGTCAGGACATTCAAAATTTGCCAATATTAAACATAAGAAAGAAAAAAATGATGCTGCAAAGGGAAAGATCTTTACAAAGATCGGAAAAGAAATTGCAGTTGCGGTTAAAGAGGGCGGAAGTACAGATCCTGCAAATAACAGTAAACTGCGCGATGTAATCGCAAAGGCAAAATCCAACAACATGCCGAATGATACGATTGAAAGAAATATCAAGCGTGCAGCAGGAGATGCAAACGCTGCCAATTATGAACATATTACATATGAGGGATATGGACCGAACGGAACGGCCATCATCGTTGAGACACTGACAGATAATAAGAATCGTACCGCTTCCAATGTAAAAAATGCGTTTACAAAAGGCAGTGGTAATGTAGGTACTCCGGGATGCGTTTCATTTATGTTTGACAAAAAAGGTCAGATCGTGATCGATAAAGAAGAGTATGAGGGAGACGCAGATGAGCTGATGATGCAGGTACTGGATGCAGGTGCAGAGGATTTTGTGGAGGAAGAAGACAGTTATGAGATTCTGACGGATCCTGATGATTTCAGTACGGTGCGTCTTGCGATAGAAGAAGCCGGAATCCCGATGGCTTCTGCAGAAGTAACAATGATACCTCAGACATATGTGGAACTTACGGATCCAAAGGATATTGCCAATATTCAGAAGACGCTGGATATGCTGGATGATGATGACGATGTACAGGATGTATATCATAACTGGGACGAATAATTTCTCTGTGATACAGGAGGAGAAAGATGGCAGAATGCAAGGCTGAGGCTGGATTGAAAAAGTTATTTGACGATTCGCTGGATCTGCTCAATATGTTCAAAAGAAAAACATATGCAGAAACATTTCAGATATTGTATCGTGGCAATCAGGAATGTCTGAATGTGCTGGCAGAAGCATGCAGCGAAGATGCGGATCGGGAAGAACTGGAAGCATACGCCAGAGTAATTCCCGAGTATGCGAAAGAGAAGCTGGATGGTATTTCTTCAAAGAGAAAGAAAGAACGTTTCTTTGCAGATTATAATATGACAATGGCAGTATATGTGATTCCGCTGGTGAATTACAGTGTTTTTCATAATAAAAGGGATCAGGGGAATCCATTGACAGTAAGGATGATAGAGATCTGGAATGAGCTGCCGGTTACAGGTTATACGCTCTCGGAATCATCGTATGATCTGATCCAGAGCGGTTTTAAAAACAGGCTCTGTTATATTACGACTGCGGTATGTTCCAGCCGCAATCAGCCGGATGACTGCTATGAACTGGAAACACTTCGCAGGTACCGGGATGATTATCTGGCGCAGACGGAATCGGGAAGACAACTGATAGAGGAGTATTATGATATTGCTCCCGGAATCGTAATGGCAGTAGGTATGCGTCCGGATGCACCGGAGATATATGAAGGGCTGTATAAGAATTATCTGCTTCCATGTATTCGGCTGATTGAGAAAGATAAAAAAGAAGAATGCAGGGAATTGTATATCGATATGGTTCAGGAATTACAAAAGAGATACTTTTATTCATAAGGAGAGGGAACATGAGCAATTATAAGATTGAAACAAAGTGTGTTCAGTCAGGATACACACCGAAAAACGGAGAGCCAAGATCTCTCCCGATCTATCAGAGTACAACATTCAAATATGATTCAAGTGATCAGATGGGACGACTGTTTGATCTGGAAGACAGTGGTTACTTCTATACCCGTCTTCAGAATCCGACCAATGATGCAGTGGCAGCAAAGATCTGCGATATGGAGGGCGGAGTTGCAGCAATGCTGACTTCTTCCGGACAGGCAGCAAGTTTCTATGCGATCATGAATATTGCACAGCAGGGGGATCATATCGTGTGTGTTTCTGCAATATATGGAGGAACTTATAATCTGTATGCCCACACGATCAAAAAAATGGGAGTAGACGCTACGTTTGTTGATCCGGACTGTACAGAAGAGGAATTAAACGCAGCATTTCAGGAGAATACCAAGGCAATGTTCGGAGAGACAATCTCGAATCCATCCCTTGCTGTTCTGGATTTTGAAAAGTTTGCAAAAGTTGCACATGCACACGGAGTTCCGTTTATTGTAGATAATACTTTTGCAACACCGATCAACTGCCGTCCGTTTGAGTGGGGAGCAGATATCGTGACACATTCTACAACAAAGTATATGGACGGACACGCATCAGCGGTAGGTGGAGCGATCGTTGATAGTGGGAACTTTGACTGGGAAGCATATGCAGATAAATTCCCGGGACTGACAACACCGGATGAGACCTATCATGGAATCGTGTATACACAGCGATTTGGCAAAGGCGCTTACATAACAAAGGCAACTTCCCAGTTAATGAGAGATCTGGGGTCCATACAGTCTCCTCAGAATGCATTTCTTTTGAATCTGGGTCTGGAATCTCTGCATCTTCGTATGGAAAGACACTGTGAAAATGCACTGGCTGCAGCGCAGTATCTCCAGAACCATGAAAAGATTGCATGGGTAAATTGTCCGTCACTTCCAGGTGACAGATATTATGATCTTGCAAAGAAATATATGCCAAATGGAACCTGCGGTGTTATTACATTTGGCGTAAAGGGCGGAAGAGATGCCTGTGTACGTATGATGGACAGCCTGAAGATGATCTCTATCGTAACTCATGTTGCAGATGCAAAAAGCTGTGTACTTCATCCGGCAAGTCATACACACCGCCAGATGAACGATCAGGAGCTTCTGGAAGCAGGAGTACAGCCGGATCTGATCAGATTCAGTGTTGGAATTGAACATATTGATGATATTATTGCAGACCTCAAGCAGGCTCTGGAACAGGTATAAAAATGTCTGGATACCTCCATACTAATTGAAAAAGTATGGAGGTATTTTTAGGATGCAGAGCAATAGTACAAATTCACGGGAAAGAACACAGAATGAAGAAGAAAAAGCGGAGCAGATCCGGGAAACAGGAAGTCTGAGTCTGGAAGAAGGGAAAGAAAAACACAGAATCAAATTACTGACGATCGTTGGTGAAATTGAAGGTCATGAAGCAGTGTCCGGAAATACAAAATCAACAAAATATGAACATCTTCTTCCTATGCTTGCGGAAGTCGAAGACAGCGAAGAGATTGATGGAATACTGATACTTCTCAATACACTGGGAGGTGATGTAGAGGCCGGACTTTCCATTGCGGAGATGATCGCATCACTTAGTAAGCCGACCGTATCACTGGTGCTGGGCGGCAGTCATTCTATCGGAGGGCCGCTGGCCGTCTCCGCACAATATTCCTTTATTGTTCCGAGTGGTACGATGATCATACATCCGGTTCGGTCTAACGGAATGTTTATCGGAGTTCCACAGAGTCTGCATAATATGATACGGACTCAGGATCGCATTACGAAGTTTCTGGCGGATCACTCGCATATGAAAAAAGAGAGAATTGAGGAACTGATGCTGAATCCTACGGAACTTGTAAAAGATGTGGGAACACTTCTGGAGGGAGAAGAGGCGGTAAAAGAGGGTCTGATCGATGAGGTGGGAGGATTAAGCAGTGCATTGCATAAATTGCACGAAATGATTGATATATGGATACAGAAAAAGAGTGAAAATGTGTAATGACAGCTTATTGAAAAAATGGTATACTATTAGATAGTATCGCCATAAATAAGGGGGAGATTACATGGCTGGAAAGTCAAAAAAGCGTAAAACTGCGCGAAAGGCGAAAAATAAAACTACGCAGTCAAGTTTTGTAAGAGATGAGATCATTGTCTGGGTGACACTTGCAGTCAGTATTCTGATATTGATCAGTAATTTTGGAATTGGCGGGTTCGTAGGGGAGACGATCTCGGAAATTCTTCTGAAAATATTTGGATGGATTGCATATGCTGTGCCTTTCCTTTTATTTGGAATGGTTGCATTTCTTATATCGAATAAAGAAAATGGGATTGCATATATGAAGGTTGCTGCAGGTCTGATATTTACCGTATCAGCAGGGATGCTTCTTCATCTGATCAATGAACTGGGGGGACTCATTGGTGAGAAACTGACATCTGTACTGGTACCGGCGATCGGAACCGCAGGAACATATGTTGTAACGATTATACTGATGATTATCTGTATGGTTCTCATCACAGGAAAGTCTGCACTTAAGGGTGTCAGGACTGGAAGTGAAAAAGCCTATGACAGGGCCAGAGAAGACGCAAGAAAACGGCGTGAACATGCAGAAGAAAAGAAAAAACAGAAAGAAGAAAGAATAAAGGAAGAAACCGGACGAACCTCTGATGACAGAGAGGGAAAGGGAAGAAAGAGAAGCGACAGACATGTAGAGGGCGTGTCGTTTGATACTACGATTGCTAAAAAATCTCCGGAAGTAAAGGAACTTCCTGTTGATCCTAAGGAAGCAAGGGGCCCTGAAAAACCAGATTTTGTGATTAATCGTGCGGAGCCTTATGAAGAGGGTGAAGTCGAGACGGGGGCACAGGAAGATGTGTCCGGAATGCCGGAAGATGATGTGTCAGATGTTCCAAAGAAAAAAAGCAGAATGAGCGAAGAAGGAATTGCAGGAGAGGTTGCGAATGTTGCAGCAAGTGTTGCAGCAGAAGCGGCAAAACCGAAAAAACCATATAAATTCCCTCCGATATCTCTGTTAAAACGGGGAAAAAGGACTGCCGGAGAATCAGATGCTCATTTACGGGAAACCGCGATGAAGCTTCAGCAGACACTGCAGAACTTTGGTGTAAATGTAACAATTACGAATGTCAGCTGTGGACCATCTGTGACACGATATGAGCTTCAGCCGGAGATGGGAGTAAAAGTAAGCAAGATTGTCGGGCTTGCAGATGATATCAAACTGAACCTTGCGGCTGCGGATATTCGGATCGAAGCACCGATCCCCGGAAAAGCGGCTGTCGGGATTGAAGTGCCGAATAAAGAAAATACTGCAGTCAGACTCAGAGATCTTCTGGAAACGAACGAATTTAAAAACAGTACTTCGAAGGTCGCTTTTGCAGTCGGAAAGGATATTGCAGGCAACACTGTCATTGCAGATATTGCAAAGATGCCGCATCTTCTGATCGCAGGAGCAACAGGTTCCGGAAAATCGGTCTGCATCAATACCCTGATCATGAGCATATTGTATAAGGCGAGGCCGGAGGAAGTAAAATTGCTCATGATCGATCCGAAAGTAGTAGAATTAAGTGTATATAATGGAATTCCACACCTTATGATCCCGGTTGTCACAGATCCGAAGAAAGCTGCAGGTGCACTGAACTGGGCAGTTGCAGAGATGACAAGAAGATATAAGGAATTTGCCGACAACCAGGTGCGTGATATGAAGGGATATAATGAGAAGATCAGAGGTATGCAGGATGAAAACGGAGATCCGTTAAAACCGATGCCACAGATCGTGGTTATCGTAGATGAGCTTGCAGATCTGATGATGGTTGCACACGGAGAAGTGGAAGAGGCAATCTGCCGTCTGGCACAGCTTGCCAGAGCAGCGGGAATCCATCTGGTTCTTGCGACTCAGAGACCGTCTGTAGATGTTATTACGGGTCTGATCAAGGCAAATATGCCATCACGTATTGCATTTTCTGTATCATCAGGAGTCGATTCCAGAACCATCATTGATATGAATGGCGCAGAAAAACTTCTCGGTAAGGGAGATATGCTCTTTTATCCGGCCGGTTATCAGAAGCCTGCACGCGTGCAGGGATCTTTTGTGACGGATTCTGAAGTACAGGAGGTCGTTGACTACCTGATAAAGCAAAATGGAGATGCTACATATAATGATGAAGTGGTGCAGCAAGTAAATACGTGTCAGAGTGGAGGTCTTACTTCTGCTTCGGCCTCAGAAGATGATGGAAGAGATGTATATTTTACAGAAGCCGGAAGACTGATCATTGAAAAAGAGAAAGCATCGATCGGAATGCTTCAGAGAGCGTTCAAGATAGGATTTAACAGAGCGGCTAGGATTATGGATCAGCTGTTTGAGGCGGGAGTTGTCGGACCGGAAGAGGGTACAAAACCAAGAAAAGTACTGATGACTTCTGAAGAATTTGAACAGTATACGAATCAGCAATCAGGCAGGAGGAACTCGGAAGATGAAATGTAGGTACTGTGGACGCATAATACCTGAGGGAAAATTATATTGCAGCCATTGCGGAAAAGAAGTCTGTATTGTTCCTGACTACAATCCGCTGGACGATATGCTGACGGCGCAGATCAAGGGCGCTATCACCGGAGATAACAGTTACGATGCGGAAGAAATCTATGATTCCATCAGAAATACCGGTGATTTCCATAAAAATGACAACAGGAGAACAACCGGAAGAACTACTTCCAGAACAACCGGCAGGACTGCCACCAGGACAACCGGCAGACAGATGTCCGAACGGGAAAGACGAAGAAGACAGGCAGAGCGTAGAAAAGCGATCAGACGCAGAAAAAGAAAGCGTGCTCTTCTGATTATTGGCGGTCTGCTTCTGATCATCCTGATTGTAGGGATTGCAGCATATCAGACTTCCTATATTGGAATGATCAATAAAGGAAATAAAAATCTGAATAATAAAGACTATAACCTTGCAGAATCTTATTTTGAAAAGGCATTATCCAAGGATGAAAAAAGAGCGGATGCATATATCGGACTGTCAAAGGTATATCTTGCGCAGAAGAATGAAGATAAGGCAGAAAGCGTTTTCCTGAATGCAATCGATAAGCAGAAAGATAATGTTGATCTGTATGATGCATGTATTCAATATTACATGGACACGGATCAGAAAGAGGAGATTCCGCTTCTCCTTGAAGATGCCAAGGACAGTGTAGTTGATGCATTATCGGAATATGTGATCAGCAAACCAAAATTCAGCCTTGATTCAGAAGAGGTATATGATGATGTACAGGAACTGACACTGACTGCAAAGGAAGGTTATACGATCTATTACACGACAGATGAGAAGGATCCGACTACGAACAGTGAAAAGTATTCTTCTCCGATCCAGATAAAAGAGGGAGAAACAGTCATCATTGCAATTGCAGTCAACAAGGATGGAATTCCAAGTCTTCCGTCAAAGAAGACATATACCGTGGAGCTTCCTGTTGAAGACGCTCCGGCAGTTTCACCTTCCACAGGACAATATGAATCTGCGATGCAGATTGAGATAAAAGTTCCGGACGGATACGAAGCATATTATACAATGGACAAGAGTGATCCGACAACTGCGTCAACCAAGTATACCGGCCCGATTCCAATGCCGGAAGGAGAGACAATATTTAAAGCAATTCTTGTCAATGCAAAGGGACGCACCAGTGATATCACAACAAGAAATTACGTATATAATAGTGGTAATTAGTGGAAGGCTACTGTAATAAGCAGTAGCCTTTTTTGTATTTAAAAAAATACAATTTTCTTCGGGATATATATTGCGTTAATAATTTAACGGAGTTATAATATTGACAAACATTTAACAAAACATCATTTTAAAAAGGAGAGATTGTACAATGGCAAGATTTACTTTACCAAGAGATGTGTATCACGGAAAAGGATGCCTGGAGGAGCTGAAGAATTTAAAAGGAAAAAAGGCAATCCTTGTTGTCGGCGGTGGTTCTATGAAGCGTCAGGGATTTCTGGACCGGGCTGTTGGTTATCTGAAGGAAGGCGGAATGGAAGTTGAATTGTTCGAAGGTGTAGAACCAGATCCATCTGTTGAGACTGTTATGAAAGGTGCAGAAGCAATGCGCGCATTTGAACCGGACTGGATCGTTGCAATGGGTGGAGGATCTCCAATTGACGCTGCAAAAGCAATGTGGGCGTTCTATGAATATCCGGATACCACATTTGAAGATCTGTGTATTCCGTTTAATTTCCCGGAATTAAGACAGAAAGCAAGATTTGCGGCAATTCCTTCTACATCCGGAACTGCAACAGAAGTGACCGCATTTTCAGTTATCACAAACTATCAGACAGGTGTAAAATATCCGCTTGCTGACTTTAATATCACACCGGATGTTGCCATTGTAGATCCTGATCTTGTCATGGGTCTTCCTGCAAAACAGGTTGCCTATACGGGTATGGATGCACTTACACACGCGATTGAGGCTTATGTATCTACATTAAATTGTCCATTTACAGATCCACTGGCACTGCAGGCAATTGAAATGGTACTTGATTATCTTCCGGCTTCTTATAATGGCAATATGGAAGCCAGAGAGCAGATGCATTATGCACAGTGTCTGGCAGGAATGGCATTCTCCAATGCACTGCTTGGTATCGTACATTCTATGGCACATAAGACAGGAGCAGCATTCTCTACCGGACATATTCCTCATGGATGTGCCAATGCAATCTACCTTCCATATGTAATCAAATATAATGCAAAGGATCCGGTTGCCGCATCACGTTATGCTGAGATTGCACGCAGAATGGGACTTGCAGGAACGTCAGAAAAAGCTTTGATCAACAGTCTGTGTGAGAAGATCGATGAATTCAATGTAAAATTAAATATTCCAAAAACATTGAAAGACTTTGGTATTAATGAAGACGAGTTCAAAGAAAAACTTGATAAGATCGCAGAACTGGCAGTTGGTGATGCATGTACAGGATCCAATCCAAGAACAATTGATCCGGAGGCAATGGCAAAATTATTTACATGTACTTATTACGGAACAGAGGTTGATTTCTAGAGGATTCAGATATGAAAAAAAGCAGGTGTTTCATGGCATCTGCTTTTTTGTGAAATCTTTTTTAGAAAAAATTTTCAATATTGACAATAAAATAACGATAATCACTTGCGAAAATCCTGCAGGGGTATTATTATAGAATTAATATCGCAAAATAGGAGGAAATAAGATGTATAAGATATTAAGAGCAGAACAATTGACTGCTAACATCTTTCTTATGGATGTAGAAGCTCCTCGTGTAGCAAAGCATTGTGAGCCTGGACAGTTCGTAATCGTTAAGATGGATGAAAAAGGGGAAAGAATCCCGCTTACGATCTGTGACTATGACAGAGAAGCTGGAACGATCACAATCATATTCCAGCCGGTAGGTGCATCTACCATGAAGATGAAAGAATTAAAGGCAGGAGATTATTTCCGTGATTTCACAGGACCACTGGGAAATGCTTCTGAACTGATCGAAGAAGACATTGAAGAACTGAAAAAGAAAAAGATTCTCTTTGTCGGCGGCGGTGTAGGTGCGGCTCCGGTATACCCACAGGTAAAATGGATGCATGAACATGGAGTAGATGTAGATGTCATCATTGGATCTAAGACGAAAGATCTCCTGATTCTTGAAAAAGAGATGGAAGCTGTTTCTGGTAATTATTATCCTTGTACAGATGACGGATCATATGGACATGCCGGTATGGTTACAACCATGATTGAAGAGCTGGTTGAAAAAGGCAATAAATATGATATCTGTGTAGCAATCGGACCTATGATCATGATGAAATTCGTATGTCTTCTCACAAAGAAGCTTGAGATTCCAACGATCGTCAGCATGAACCCGATCATGGTGGATGGAACCGGAATGTGCGGTGCATGTCGTCTGCATGTTGGAGATGAGATCAAGTTTGCCTGTGTAGACGGACCGGAATTCGATGGACACCTTGTCAATTTCGATGAGGCAATGAAGAGACAGCAGATGTATAAGACACAGGAAGGACGTGCTGTTCTGAAATTACAAGAAGGCGACACCCATCATGGTGGATGCGGACATTGCGGAGGTGACGAGTAATGGCAGACGTATTAAAAAGAGTACCTGTTAGAGAACAGGATCCAAAGGTCAGAGCAACAAACTTTGAAGAAGTATGCTATGGATATAACAAAGAGGAAGCAATGGATGAGGCAACGCGCTGCCTGAACTGTAAAAATGCAAAATGTATCCAGGGATGTCCTGTATCCATTAATATTCCGGGATTTATTTCAAAAGTGAAAGATGGAGATATCGAAGGTGCATATCAGGTAATCGGTGAATCTTCCGCACTTCCGGCTATCTGCGGACGTGTATGTCCACAGGAATCCCAGTGCGAGAGCAAGTGTATCCGCGGTATCAAGGGTGAACCGGTATCCATCGGAAAGCTGGAAAGATTTGTAGCAGATTATGCTCTTGAAAATGATATTAAGCCTGCAAAAGCAGAAAAAACCAACGGTCATAAGGTGGCAGTGATTGGTTCCGGACCGTCAGGACTTACCTGTGCAGGTGATCTGGCAAAACTTGGGTATGAAGTGACTGTTTTCGAAGCATTGCATGAACTGGGCGGAGTATTGGTATATGGTATTCCTGAGTTCCGTCTTCCAAAACAGAAAGTCGTTAAGAAAGAGATTGAAAAAGTAAAAGAGCTTGGCGTTAAATTTGAGACTAACGTAGTAATCGGAAAGTCTACAACGATCGATCAGCTGATGGAAGAAGAAGATTTTGAAGCTGTATTCATCGGTTCCGGTGCAGGTCTTCCAATGTTCATGGGTATTCCGGGTGAGACCGCGAACGGTGTATTCTCTGCAAATGAATACCTGACAAGAAGTAATCTGATGAAGGCTTTTGATGACTCTTATGATACACCGATCGCAGCAGGCAAGAAGGTTGCTGTCGTTGGTGGAGGTAACGTAGCAATGGATGCTGCAAGAACAGCTCTTCGTCTTGGCGCAGAGGTACATATCGTATACCGTCGTAGTGAAGCAGAGCTTCCGGCCAGAGTAGAAGAAGTACATCATGCAAAGGAAGAAGGTGTAATCTTTGATCTTCTGACCAATCCAAAGGAAATTCTTGTGGATGAGAATGGTTGGGTAAAAGGCATGAAAGTCATCAAGATGGAACTTGGCGAGCCTGATGCTTCCGGAAGAAGACGCCCGGTAGAAATTGCAGGATCTGAATATGAGATCGAAGTTGATACCGTTATCATGTCTCTCGGAACTTCTCCGAACCCGTTGATTTCTTCTACAACCAAGGGTCTGGAAGTAAATAAGAGAAAATGTATCGTAGCGGAAGAATCCAATGGACAGACCTCCAAGGCATGTGTATTTGCAGGTGGTGATGCTGTTACCGGTGCAGCTACTGTAATCCTTGCCATGGGTGCAGGAAAAGCCGGTGCAAAAGGAATTCATGAACTGTTATCCGCAAAATAGTAACGTGATATCATAAAGTATATAAAGTCCCTGTTCTGTAGATACTGATTATCTATGATACAGGGACTTTTTCTGTACCAATTGGAATAGATATGGTATGATTATATATAATGTTTTGAAAAGAGAGAGGTATTATGACAATATTTACAGGTTTAATCATCCCATTTATCGGCACCACACTTGGAGCCGCATGTGTATTATTTATGAAAAATGAGTTATTGCCGATAATTCAGAAGTCACTTCTCGGATTTGCCGCAGGTGTCATGGTCGCTGCTTCCGTGTGGTCACTTCTGATCCCTGCCATGGAGATGTCAGAAGCGATGGGAAAGCTTGCATTCATTCCTGCCGCATCCGGTTTCCTTCTGGGTATCATATTTTTGTTAGCCCTTGATCGTCTGATCCCACATCTTCATCTGGGCTGTGACGAGGCAGAAGGAGCAAAATGTTCCCTGAAAAAATCTACGATGCTGATTCTGGCAGTCACGATCCATAATATACCGGAAGGCATATCCAGTGGAGCCGTGTTTGCAGGATTGCTTACAGATAATGCCAATGTTACACTGGCAGGTGCTTTTGCACTGTCTATCGGAATTGCGATTCAGAATCTTCCGGAAGGATTTATTGTATCACTTCCGATTCGAAGTGAGAGAGGACGGGGAAAAGCATTTATGTCCGGAATGATGTCCGGAATCGTAGAACCAATTGCCGGAGGAATCACCGTACTCCTTGCCGCATACATTACACCTGCACTTCCTTATCTTCTGGCGTTTGCCGCCGGAGCCATGATCTACGTAGTCGTGGAGGAATTAATTCCTGAGTCCGCGGAAGGTGAACACAGCAATATCGGAACGATAGGATTTGCCATCGGTTTTGTGATCATGATGATTCTGGATGTAGCGCTGGGATAATCTCGTAACGAGAATTTACTAATAATCAGAAGGGATACATGAAAAAGTATGGAAAGCAGTCACGGAGAGTTATTTCTGAAGGAAGTAACAGAAAAAATTGAAAAACGCATCGAAGAAGTAGATCTTTCCCTGGAGGCCGGACAAAAAGATATACAAAACATGCATGAATATTACTGGGAAAATTATACGGAGATGGATCAGTATGGTTATGAGGATTATGATAACCAGCAGGCACTGCTTCATCAGGTCAATGATAACCAGGAGAAACTGAAACTGCGTCATCGACTGAAAAAGATGCTGGATGCTCCGTTTTTCGGGCGTGTGGATTATGTTTATGACGGAGAAGATGCGGCAGAAGTCTTTTATATTGGAATCGGCAACTTTGCACCGAGAGCCGGTATGCAGCCATTGATCTATGACTGGAGAGCTCCGGTCAGCGGATTGTTTTACGATTATGATAAAGGTCCGGCATCCTATGAAGCACCGGCCGGTGTCATGACGGGCGAGATTGCCTCCAAGTGGCAGTACAAGATCAAAAACGGAAAGATGATCTATGCATTTGAAAGTGATACAAAGATCGATGATGAGATTCTGAAGCAGGAACTTGGGACCAACAGTGATGTTCAGCTGAAGAATATCGTGCGTACCATACAGAAGGAGCAAAATGCGATCATACGCAATACGAAAGACAGAATCCTGGTGATCCAGGGAGCTGCGGGAAGCGGAAAAACTTCCGTTGCACTTCATCGCATTGCCTATCTTCTGTATCACGAACGAGAACACTTAAAATCGTCCAATATACTGATTCTGTCTCCAAACAGTGTGTTTTCGGATTATATCTCCCACATTCTTCCGGAACTCGGAGAGGAAAATGTAAAAGAGATGAGTTTTGATCTCTTTGCCTACCGGGAATTAAAAAGTGTGGTATCAGACTGTGAAGACCGGTATGACCATCTGGAACGAATGATGAAGTTCCCGGATCCGATCGTGCAGAACAGATTTGACGAAAAGCAGTCTGCCGGATTTGTGGGACAGATGGAAGGATTTCTGGCCTGTCTGGAAGATGAACTGATGGATTTCAGAAAGATTGAATATAAAGGAATCAAAAAAACGGAAGAAGACCTGATTCATCTGTTTTATTTTAAATTCCAGAATACGCCGCTTCTTAAGCGTATGGACGCGGTCATGGAATACTGCGTTGATGAATACGAGACATTATGTGGCCGTGATCTGAGCGAAGAAGAACGAATCGTTGTTCAGGAAAAATTTGACCGGATGTATGTAACGAAGGATATCTATTCTATCTACAACTGGCTGATAGAATACTGCGGTTATCAGAAGCTTCCGGAGACGGAGTATGAAAAACGGATCCTGGAATACGAAGATGTGTATCCGATGCTGTATCTGAAGTATCGCCTGACAGGAAAGGCAGTACACCAAAATATCAAGCACCTGGTAATTGATGAAATGCAGGATTATTCTTACCTCCAATATGTGATTCTGAATCAGATCTTTCAGTGCCGTATGACGATCCTTGGTGACAGGGCACAGACGCTGGATACAAAGCAGCAGGATGTATTAAGGTTTCTGCCGAAGATATTTGATGTGCCGGTTCGAAAGATCGTTATGAACAAAAGTTACCGCAATACAATAGAGATTGCGGAATATGCCGGAAAGATCAGTAAAGTAACAGATCTGGAACTTCTGAACCGTCATGGAAAAGAAGTGCAGGAACAGAAGTTTCATTCCGTGGATCAGCTGCTGGATGAAGTGCTGAAGCAGACGAATCTGAAAGAGACAGGCTATGAAACAGCTGCCATCATCACGATGACAAAGGAAGAGGCCAGCGATATCTGTCGATTGTTACAGCTTCGCGGGGAAGAGATTCATTATATTGACCGTGACAGCCGTACATTCCGGAAAGGACTGACTGTTACCACGTTCTACCTTGCCAAAGGACTTGAATTTGATCAGGTGTTCGGTGTGTTTCATGAGGATGAACATCCGATGAATGCACAGGCAAAATATATCTGTGCGACAAGAGCACTGCATGAACTATACATGTATGAACTGAATCTGTAAAAATGTGAGAGGTAATTATGATAAAAAATATAATCTTGGATATGGGAAATGTACTTCTGGATTATAATCCGGATGTCTGTCTGGATCATTTTCTGGAGAAAAAAGAAGAAAAAGCGATCATAAAAAAAGAATTATTTGACGGGCCGGAGTGGGTCGATGCAGATCTTGGAAATATAACAGAGGCAGAGTTATATGACAGCGTAAAGCTGCGTGTTCCCGAATATCTCCACCCGGCACTGAAAGACTGTACCCTTCACTGGTCCATGTGCATGAAACCGGTCAAAGGAGCAGAAGAATTCTGTAAATATGCCAGAGGAAAAGGATATAAGCTCTATGTATTGTCGAATGCAAGTGTATCCTTTTATGACTATTTTCCATCCTTTTTACCGCTTGATTTTTTTGACGGAGTTGTGGTATCCAGCGATATTCACCTCATAAAGCCGGATCGGAAAATCTACGAATATCTTCTGGAACGTTATCAGCTGAAGGCGGAGGAATGCTTTTTCCTTGATGACAGAGCAGATAATATTGAGGCTGCTAAAGCTGTCGGTATGGAGGGCATGGTATTTCAGGGAGATTATGAAGCGGTCAAAGGAGTACTTTAATATATGAAAATCACGATTATTACAGTCGGAAAGATCAAAGAAAAATATCTGAAAGATGCGATTGCGGAATACAGCAAAAGGCTCAGTAAATATTGTAAGCTGGAGATTGTGGAGGTGGCTGATGAGAAGACTCCGGAGAATGCCAGTGAAACGGTTGAGAACGCCATACGTGAAAAAGAGGCGGAACGTATTCTGAAATACGTAAAAGAAGATGCTTATATCATTACGCTGGAGATCGGCGGTAAATTGCTGTCTTCTGAAGAACTTGCGGAAAAGATAGAAAAACTGGGTATTCAGGGAACCAGTCATATCATCTTCATTATCGGTGGTTCCATCGGACTTGGAAAATCAGTGTTGGAAAAATCAGATTATGCACTCAGCTTTTCCAGAATGACCTTCCCACATCAGCTGATGCGAGTGATTCTGCTGGAACAGGTGTACAGGAGCTACCGGATCATGAACGGAGAACCATATCATAAGTAAATAGGGTTTTTCATCAACAATGATGGAAAAATTATGATATATAAAATGACTATCTGGAAAGAGAGGAGAAGAAATCCTCGAATCATTTCCGATAGTCTTTTTTGATGTATTAACAAGGATATTACATTTAATATTATTAGTAAATGAATTGTATAAAAAAAACAGAAGTGTCAAAACTAAAATAACTCTATTGACACTAAAGAGAATGATAAATATAATAAAATTGAGGTGATACTTTTGAAGGATTATTCAAGATATCCAGAAGGAAATCGGTATTATTCTGGTGCTGAACGAAAAAAATCTATTTTGATAAATAAAAAGCCCTATTTAGTTAAATTTCAAAAGAATTCCAGAGAAGGATTACGTTTTAACCATGTTTCAGAATATTTAGGAAGCCACATTTTTGCTTTACTTGGAATAGAATCTCAAGAAACTTTTTTAGGAACATACAAGAATGAAAATGTAGTAGTAATACAGGATTTCCTTGAGGAAGATGAAGTGTTTGTACCTTTTAATGGTGTGGGTGATAGTTCTCTGGAACAGGATAAAGAGAAATATCAATATTCTTATGAAGACATTATTAAAATGCTTCAAGATAATGTAAAACTTACAGATGTTGAACAAACGATAGATATGTTTTGGGATATGTTTATTGTGGATGCTTTCATTGCAAACTTTGATCGGCATGGCAGCAACTGGGGATTTATAAAAAAGGATAATAAATATAGACTGTCACCTGTTTTTGATAATGGTTCCAGTTTATTTCCACAGTTAAATACTGACGAAAAAATCGAAGCGGTTCTTGAAAATCAGGAAGAAATAAATAGGCGTATTTACAAATTTCCTACATCACAGGTGAAATATAACGGAAAGAAAAGTTCGTATTATGAAATTATATCAAGTTTGGATTTTGAGGAATGTAATTTTGCACTCGTTAGGATAGTAGAGAGAATTGATTTTGACAAGATTAATAAACTCATTGATTCAGTAGAATATATCAGCGAAATACGTAGGGAATTTTATAAAACAATTCTCAAACAGAGATATGAGAATATATTGCTCAAATCTTATAATGAATTAATGTCAAGATAAGGGGGGAAAGATATGCGAGCAGTAGTTTCCAATTGGCAACCTAGAAATAGAATAACTACACCGCTTGCAGGGAGCCCTTCTTATATTAATTCTGGAATTATCAAGGCGGTTATGAGGAGTGGTGAGAAGATTAGCATAGCTCAAATCGATTATCAGGAATTTGATGAAGAAAATTTCCAGTATGTTATTAGTCCATATTGGGAGATAATAGATGGACTTCCGGCAAGTATATTCCAAGGAATACCAGGAATAGATATGGACCTCCGTTTAGAACGATATTACAGAGTAAACTATATTCCAACTTTTATCGCAGAAAGAACTCCTTCGGAAAACAGAGAGGATCTGTGGGATATTTTGGAATCGGTAGGTCTTGATTATTATGATCGTTTTGAATGGCTTCTCAGAACGACGATGAGATCAGCTAATGACAATTTGATTGTTGAACGAAGAAGATCTTCACAAGTTGTGGAGGAATTTACAGCAGGAAGATTATCGACACTTCAATATGGAGATAAGATTATTGTGAATTCTATGGAAGCAATTGCAAATACTGTGGCTGGATTTACAGATGAAATATTTACAGCAGTAACAAATGGTGTTGATATTATCAATCAAAGTGGTCAGGTTTTGATTGATGCAATGACACGTGCAGCGGTGGTTCCGATTGTAGTTACACAAAGGATTATTACTAGACGTGAGCATGAAGAACGCAGAAGAGTAGGGATTGAGCAGGCAAAGAATTCTGGAAAGTATACTGGAAGAAAGCCGATAGAAGTGGATGAAAAGGTGCTTCGACAGGTGAATAAAGAACTTAAAGAAGGTCTTATTTCTGTTGAGGAAGCGATGCGAAGGACAAAAATTAATTCAAAGTCTACTTTCTATAGGAAAGTGCGTGAATTGAAAAAATGGTAGGAAAAACCTTATTTGTGTATGTTATGAAGAACCCTATGTCATAACAATAAAAGGAGCGTGTATACAATATGTTGAATGCTAAAGATAGTGCAGAGGTAATGGTAAATGGATATTCGCATAATAATGTTACTTTTCGTTGTGCAGATCGAAAGGATGTATCGCTGATCCTGCATTTTATCAAAAAACTGGCTGCGTATGAGAAGGTTCCGGAAGCAGTTCATGCAACGGAAGAATTGCTTGAAGAATGGATGTTTGAAAAGAATCGGGCAGAAGCGATTTTTGCTATGGTGGATGGAACAGAAGTCGGGTTTGTCTTTTTTTATCATACATTTCCTGCTTACCTCGGAAAAGGCGGAATCTACATAGATGATCTGTACATTGATCCGGAATACCGCGGAAGGGGAATCGGGAAAAAACTGATCAGTCACATGGCAAAAGTTGCTTTGGAACGAAAATGTGCAAGAATAGAATGGTGCTGCCTGAACTGGAACGAATCAAGTATGGAATTCTACCGTTCTCTGGGAGCCGTAGCACTGGATGAATGTACGATTTTTCGGGCACCGGAAAGTGTATTAACATTATTGGCAGAAGGGGAATTCTGTAAAACACTACTTACATAAAAGAAAATATAATGTTATGATAAAAGGGATTGTTACAAAAATATTTGTAACAGTTCCTTATTATTTTACATAGAAAAGGAATGTGATGAAGTGAAAAAAACAAATATTTACCGGGGATTCTTTTATCTTGGCGGTCTTCTTGTGCTGGCTCTGGGAATTATACTGAATACAAAAGCAGGACTTGGAGTATCACCGATTATATCGGTTTCCTATAGCATATCGACGATTTTAAAGTCGAATTTTGGAAATATGACATTGATCCAGTATTCTTCGTTTATCGTTGTGGAGATGCTCTTACATATCAGAGAACATTACAAGACCGGGAATAGCAATCTGAAGCTGAAGCTTTTGAAAGATGTGCTTCAGTTCCCGCTGAGCCTGATATTTACCCGGTTTATGAACCTGTTTTCCGCCATGATCCCAGCTTATGATACCCCTGGCGTAAGCGTATATTACAGCAGTTTTCCGGGACGGATCGTGACCCTGATCATCGCGATCATCCTTACCGGAATCGGGGCTGCTGTTTCACTGAATATGCATATCATCCCGAATCCCGGAGACGGAATTGTACAGGCAATCTCAGACTGCGTAAAAAAAGAAGTGGGATTCACCAAGAACTGTTTTGATCTTTTTAATATCACGATTACGATCTGTGTCGGACTTTTGTTTGCAGGCAGGCTGATCGGAGTCGGACTGGGAACCGTGCTGGCAGTCATCGGAGTCGGACGCGTCATTGCCGTATTCAATCACTTTTTCAAGAAAAAGATGGCAGTGCTTTCCGGAACCGAGAATCTGAATTAGATTATGATGAGGTACACAGAATGCAAAAGAAAAAGGCAATATTTTTTGATATAGACGGGACGATATGGGACAGAAATAATTACATACCGGACAGTACGATTGAGTCCATTCACAGGTTACGGAAGAATGGACATCTTACTTTTATCTGTTCCGGACGGACGAAAGCTTACATACGTAATCCAAAGCTTCTGAATATCGGTTTTGACGGAATTGTGTCCGGATGTGGTACGATGATCGAATATCACGATGAGACGATTCTGTATGAGAAGATGGACGTAGATCTGACTGCTGATACCATACGGATTGCAAGGAAGTATGGATGCCGGCCGATATTGGAGGGAAGAACTTATCTGTATATGGATCCGGATGAATTTGCAGAAGATCGCTATGGACAGAAACTGATCCGGGAGATGGGAGATTATCTGAGAACGATCCAGGGAGAATGGGGCAGATGGGAGATATCCAAGCTCTCCTGCGCGACAGATCACGCAGACCGCGAGAATTGTTTTCGGGAGCTTTCTCCTTATTATCATTTTCTGATCCACAATCCATATGTGGTGGAGATGGTTCCAAAGGGTTATGATAAAGGAACCGGAATTCGGAAAGTATGTGAGATGCTTGACATGGATCTATCGGATACGATCGCATTCGGAGACAGTGCTAATGACATCGGAATGTTACAAACGGCAGGAATCGGCGTTGTTATGGGGAACGGTTCAGAAGATGCAAAACATGCAGCTGATTATATCACCACTTCTCTTATGGAAGATGGAATTAAAAACGCCTGCATACATTTGGGAATCCTATAAAAGAACACCATATTCAGGAAATGAATAGAATCATTGGTTTTATTTCCTCGGATATGGTCTTTTTATGTCTGTAAGTCCAACCATATAATCAAGATTAACTTCGTACAAAGTGGATAACTTCATTAACAGATCAATGGGAATCTGACGAGTTCCTTTTTCGTATCTGCGATACACTTCACGTTGACATCCCAGGTAATCAGCCACTTCAGACTGCGTCTTGTCATGGTCAATTCGTAAATCTTCCAACCGTTGAAAATGCAGTATATGCAAAATCCCTGAAAAAATGTGAGGCTTTCTTCCAGAAACCTATTGCTTATGTTACCCTTCTGCGGTTATAGTATTGGTATCGACGTTTTGTCAATTTATTTTTGGGAGGGGTTTTATGACATTTAAAGGTAAGATTGATATATGGTGGTATGTTGTGATCGGAGTGCTGAACGGTATTACGATTGGTACTTCCATATATGCAGGCGTTTCTAAGATTTTGCCATATATTCTGGTATTATTGATCGTGGATCTGTATTTTATCCCGCCGGTTTTAAGAAATGAAGTTACGGTAGACAAAAAATCTGTGACGGTCCGTTTCGGATTTTTAAAGAAAGAACTGCCGGTAAAGGAGATTACAACGATTCGGATCATGAAGTCCTATGGTGCTTCTTTTGCCGCTTCTTTCCAGAGAGTTGGGATTGAATCTCAGAGAAAAACGACTGTCTTTATTGCCTTGACAGACAATAAGGCATTTGTGAATGAGCTGTTGAAAATGAACAAGAAGATTAAGTATGTGATTTAACGGATTGGTGCGGATATGGATATCATAGAAGAGATCAGAGACCAGTTATATCATCTGTCAGAAGAAGATTATAAAGAGTTCAACAGGAAACTGCTTCCGGGAGTGGATCAGGTGCTGGGAATCCGTGTTCCGGCTCTGAAGCAGCTTGCAAAATCGATTGTGAAGAAGGATGCTTTTTCTTATCTGGATGCGGCAGCCGAAAAACTCACAGTAGATTCCTTTCATGAGGAACTGCAACTTCAGGGACTGGTGCTTGGATATGCAAAGATGGGAAAAGAAGAACGTGTCAGATATCTGGATGAGTTTGTTCCTAAGATTCAGAACTGGGCAGTGTGTGATACCTGTGTTATGAATATGAAGTTTATGGAAAAGGATCGCGAGTTCTGGCATACCTATATCTGGAAGTATGCGGACAGCAGCGAGGAATTTGAGCTTCGGTTTCTGGTTGTGTCACTTCTGGCGCATTTTATGACCGCAGAATATATTGATTCTGCACTGGCATTATTTGACAGCATCCGGCACGATGGATATTATGTGAAGATGGCTGTTGCATGGGCAGTATCGGTATGCTATGTGAAGTTTCCGGAGAAAACCAGAGCATTTCTGGAGAATAATTCCATGGATGATTTTACACAGAATAAGTCGATTCAGAAGATTCGGGAATCCTATCGTGTGTCAAAAGAAGAGAAGGATGCGCTAAAAGAGCTGAAAAGACCAAGAACACTGGCATAGGTGGGTAATTTCCGGCATAAACTGGTATAAATTCTTGGAATGGCATTATCATGAAGTCGGAAAATTCGAACCATTCATTGAGAGAGAAACTCTCTGATCTGTCAGAACTTCCAGGAGATGTCTCCATGGGGCTCCCTGTGCTTACCATGGTAGGCCAGGTGGAATTGAATATTGAAAATTATCGGGGAATGATTGAATATACAGATGTACTGATTCGTGTCAGGACCAAAAGCGGCCAGATACGTGTCAACGGGCGTGGACTGAAGATTGCTTACTATACCAATGACGAGATGAAGATTAACGGACGGATTGAATCGATTGAATACCAGAATTAGGAGGAATCGAAATTGCTGTTACGTATCATCCGGTATATCAGAGGCTATGTTCGTATTCGCGTCGTAGGCTATTCACCCGAAAGATTCCTGAATGCATGTTCCTACAAAGGCATCTATATATGGGGATTAAAACCTGTTTCCGGTGCTTACGAGATGAATCTTACCGTTCAGGGATTTCGGCAGTTAAAACCGATTATCAGGAAGACTGGAGCAAAAGTGATGATTATCAGACGCTTTGGTCTTCCTTTTCTGTTACACAAATACCGAAAAAGAAAGCTGTTCTTTCTCGGGGCTGTAATCTGTATCTTCATGATTCTTGCAATGTCGAGACATATCTGGAGTATAGATATCAGCGGCAACCAGACGTATACGGATGAGATGCTGATCCGGTTTTTAAAGTCCAGACATGTAGAAGACGGCATGGCGAAAGCAGATGTGGATTGTGTACAGATTGTAAAGGATATACGAAAAGAATATGATGGAATCATCTGGGTATCAGCATCCATTCAGGGAACCAGACTTATCATACAGATTAAGGAAAATGAAGACTCTATTCAGGAACCGGAAGAAAAGGAGGAGAAAGGTCCAACAGATCTTGTTGCTGACCGAGACTGCATCATTACACGTATCGTTCCGCGTACAGGGATTGTGGCTGTAGAAGTGGGGAAAGAAGTAAAAAAGGGGGAGCTTCTTGTCTCCGGTCAGATACCGGTCAATAACGATTCGGGTGAAACGGTTGCCTATCAGTATCAGCAGTCCGATGCAGATATCTATGGACAGACGACACTTTCCTATTCCAGAAAACTTGAACTGACTTATGAAGAAAAAATATATGAATCTGTACAGAAATACGAATATCACGTCCGCATCGGCTCTTTTTTTATTCGACTGGGATCCATTAATAATGCTTATGAGAAGTGGGAATTGTATGGATATGAGCGTGGGATAAAGATCGGTGAGAACTTTTCCCTACCGGTTTCTTACGGAGTAAGGACAGCCAGGCCATATCATACCGTTGCAAAAAAGATGTCCGGCAGTGTCTGTCAGGAGCGGTTATCCGCAGATTTTCAGAGCTATTGCAAAGAATTAGAGAAAAAAGGGGTAGAAATTATTGAGAATGATGTTAAAATATACACAGAGTCTGAGTATGCCACAGCGAGGGGTACGCTGACGGTAGAGATGCCGATTGGTGACTCAGTCCCATCAACCCTGCTTGATGTTCCGGCTTTGGAAGAATCGCAGAATGAAGAAAGTAAGACAGGAGAATAATGCATGGGATTAATTGAAGCAGTTATTGATATTCCTGCAGAACACGAAAGCAATGTGTTCGGGCAGTTTGATGCTTATGCGAAAAAGATCGAACGCACCCTTCATGTCACTTTGATCGCCAGAGGCGAGAATGTGAAGATTATGGGAGATGCGGTAAAAGTAGAAAAGGCAAAAAAGGTTCTGAGTCAGCTGGTGGAGCTTTCCCGCAGAGGGAATACGATTCAGGAACAGAATGTAGATTATACACTTGCGCTGGTTATGGAAGACAGTGAAGAGGATATACTGGGAATCGACAAAGATATCATCTGTCACACTTTGCAGGGAAAACCGATCAAGCCCAAAACGCTGGGACAGAAAAAGTATGTAGATGCAATCCGTAATCAGATGATCGTCTTTGGACTCGGACCTGCCGGAACAGGAAAGACCTATCTGGCTATGGCTATGGCCATCACTGCATTTAAGAATAATGAGGTGGGAAGAATCATTCTGACAAGACCTGCAATTGAAGCGGGAGAGAAGCTTGGATTTCTTCCGGGAGATCTTCAGAGCAAGATCGATCCCTACCTCCGTCCGTTATATGATGCTTTGTATCAGATCATGGGGGCGGAGAGTTTTATCAAGAATTCGGAAAAAGGGCTGATTGAGGTTGCTCCTCTTGCGTATATGAGAGGACGGACACTGGATAATGCATTCATTATTCTTGACGAGGCACAGAATACGACTCCGGCACAGATGAAGATGTTTCTGACCCGTATCGGATTTGGTTCCAAGGTTGTGATTACGGGTGACTCCACACAGAAAGACCTTCCTGCCGGGCAGACCTCCGGACTGGATGTTGCCACATCCGTGGTGAAGAACATTGAAGATATCAGCATCTGTCATCTGACCAGTAAAGACGTTGTGCGTCACCCACTGGTACAGAAGATTGTAAAAGCTTATGAAGAATATGAAAATAAAGCAAAATACAAAGGAAGAGAAAAGAGGAGAAAGTAATGACACTCTATTTCGAAGAAGAAGGAGCGATTGCGCTTCCGATTGCATGTGAAGAACTTGCAGAGCAGGTGATTGAAACAGCGCTTGATTATATTGGCTGTCCTTATGAGACGCAGGTGAATCTTTTACTGACACAGAATGAACAGATTCACGAGATGAACAGAGAGTTTCGGGAAATTGACCGACCAACGGATGTCCTTTCTTTTCCGATGATCGACTATCCGGAGCCTGGAACATTTGATTTTCTTGAAGAGGTGGATGACTGCTTCGATCCGGAATCCGGAGAACTGATATTGGGAGATATTGTAATATCAAAAGAAAAAGTTCTGGAGCAGGCGGAGGAATTCGGCCATTCTGTTCGCAGAGAATACGCGTTTCTGATTGCACATTCTGTATTGCATCTGACCGGATACGATCATATGGAGGAAGAGGAACGTATGGTTATGGAACAGAAGCAAAGGGACATAATGGAAAGATTAAATATATTACGATAAGATGGAGTAATTTATGGCTGATCAAAAAAAGAAAGAGAAAAACTTCCTGGTGCAGGGATCGATTCTGGCAATTGCCGGAGTGATTACAAAGATTATAGGAGTGATATACAGAGTCCCTCTTATGAATATCGTCGGGGATGAAGGTATGGGGTATTACAGTGTGGCATTTTCCATCTACACGGTAGCCCTGATGCTGACTTCATACAGCCTTCCGCTTGCAGTATCCAAACTGGTGTCTGCCAGAGTGGCCAGAGGAGAGTATAAGAATGCCTATAAGGTCTTTAAAGGAGCCATGACGTTTGCGATTCTTGGCGGCGGACTGGTATCTTTGATCATCTTTTTTGGAGCAGACTTTATAGCGGATTCTGTGATGCATCTGGATAAAAGTGCTTATGCGCTGCGTGTGCTGGCTCCCTGTATTCTGGTGGTGGCACTTCTTGGTGTAATCCGCGGATTCTTTCAGGGCAATGGATCCATGGTACCGACCGCAGTATCTCAGGTTGTGGAACAGATTGTCAATGCTGTTGCTTCTGTTGCCGGTGCATACGTTCTTCTCCAGGCAGGAAAGGAACTTGCCGAAAAGCATAATGATAAGTCTTATGGTCCTGCGTATGCGGCAGCCGGCGGAACGTTCGGAACGATTGCCGGTGCATTTTCCGCTCTGATATTTGTAGCACTGATCTTTTTTGCTTATAAAAAGATATTTAAGCGCAAAATGCGAAGAGACCGGACCAGACATAAAGAAAGTTATCAGAGAATATATAAAGTTCTTTTTGCAACGATCGCTCCGGTTATTTTGAGTGCGACCGTCTATAATATCAGTGATTTCGCAGACAGTGCGCTGTTTAATACGATCATGGCTGCACAGGGATATAAAAAGACGGAGTACGCAAGTCTTCTGGGCATGTTCCAGGGCCAGTACAGCACGCTGATCAATGTTCCTCTTTCGATTGCAAGCGCGTTGGCTGCTTCTTTGATTCCGAGTCTGGTAGCCACGGTTCAGACCGGAAACAGGAAACAGGTACATAATAAGATTACAACCGTTTGCCGGTTTAACATGCTAATCGCAATCCCATGTGCAGTTGGATTCCTGGTGCTGGCAAAACCGCTTCTGGACCTCCTGTTCTTTACACAGGATAATACGACCGCTGCTCTTATGCTTCAGCTTGGAGCCCTGTCTGTTGTATTTTTCTGTCTCTCAACCGTAACCAATTCCGTATTACAGGGATTGGATGATATGATCACTCCTGTGAAAAATGCGGCAATTTCTCTGGTGATTCATATTATCTCACTGTTCCTGATGCTTGTGGTTCTCAAGTGGAATATCTATGCGGTGGTACTCAGTAAGATTGTGTTCGCCGGTACCATCTGTATTCTGAATGCACATGCTCTGCGTGAGAGAATCGGATACGTTCAGGAAAAGAAAAAGACATTTATCATTCCAACCATCGCATCTGCCATTATGGGTGTGATCGCGATCGTTGTACATCTGTTATTTGAATTATTTGCAGGACCATATATTGCGACCATAGTTGCTGTAATTGCAGCAGTTATTACTTACGCAGTCTTTATTATTCTGCTTGGAGGAATCACAGAAGAGGAACTTCTGGACATGCCAAAAGGTGCTTCTCTGGTAACACTCTGCAGAAAATTACATCTGATAAAAGGAGAATATCGATAAACATGAGACCGGTGAAAAAAATTGCGTTGCTTCATGATATGTGCGGGGTCGGAAAAGCAGCGCTTACGAATATGATGCCGATATTAAGTGTAATGGGAGTGGAGGCGTGCCCGATTCCAACCATGCTTTTGTCTACACATACGGGAGGATATGATTCCCCGGCGGTTGTTCAGATCCCGGGGGCATACATCCGTTCCTGTGCAGATCATTATAAAGAGCAGAATATAACTTTTGATGCTATTTTTGTAGGATATCTTGGTCATGTCGATATGATTGACGCAGTCATCTACTTTATCAAAAGATTTCCGGATACGAAGGTGATTCTGGATCCGATCATGGGTGATCACGGCAGATTTTACAGTAATTTTGATGAGAGTTATGCATTTGCGATGCGTCGGCTCCTTCCATATGCAGATATCATACTGCCCAATCTTACAGAATGCTATCTCCTGACAGGACAGGAATACCAGATTACCGGCAATCATCGTCATGTCTTAACGCTGTGCCGTGACCTGAAAAAGCTTGGTGCATCTGACATGATCATCACCAGTGTACCAAAAGACGACTGTAAAAAAGGAATTGTTCTGTATGAAGATGATGCATTTCTGTATCTCGGAAATGGAGAAATGCTTGGGGAATATCACGGAACCGGAGATGCATTTGACGGGATGTTTGTTGCAAAGCTCGTTCTTGGCTACACCATGCTGGAGAGTGTACAGGCTTCTCACGCATTTGTATGTGAATGTATTCGTGAAAGTGAGCGTTATGAATATCCGGAACGTGAGGGGCTTCTGATTGAGAAAACTTTACGGAAATTAGTATAAACTCCCATATATTGGCCAATACTGTACAAAAAAAGGAGATGTCCTTATGAAAAATAAGTATGGTATTGGTTTTTTTGCTGCAGTAATTATTATCATGTTAGTCATATCCTGTGCCTCTTCCTTCAGTTTTTACAAAGCTAAAAAAGAAGTGAAAGAAGAGATTGCAGAAGAACAGCAGGAAAACGCAACTGTAAAAGAGCCTTCCATATCGACGGATGGTCAGGCATTGAAGGAAGATTGCTATTATCTGATGGAAGTCAATGGATATGTAGTTGTATATCTGAGCGATAAAAAAACAGTATATGAGTATACAGATATCAGATATGACGGACTCCCATCCGCCGTGCAGGAAGAGATACGCAATGGAAAATATATGGAAGATACAGAGGCGCTCTACGGATTTCTGGAGAACTATTCCAGTTAAACAGGAAAGAATCTGTGGACTTCATGCGCCGGATAGTGTAAGATAAGTAGCGGAAATCCGTTAAGAAAGGACCAAAGATATGGACGATAAGAAGATCGCAAGAATTAATGAATTATATCACAAATCAAAAGCAGAGGGACTGACTTCCGAGGAACAGAAGGAACAGCAGATCTTAAGAAGAGAATACATCGATTCCTTTAAGAGAAACCTGCGCAGTCAGCTTAACAATATTTCTATTCAGGAAGCAGATGGAAGCATCACGGATCTGGGAGAAAAGTATGGAAACAAAAAAGGACATTAGAACACGTATACTAAAACTCCGAAAGGATCGAGACTTACAGGAATGGGAGACAGCAACGGCGCAGATTGCCGAACGGGTAACTTCACATCCGTGGTTTCAGAAGACTTCGGATGTCTGTATCTATATGGATATTCGAAAGGAAGTAGGAACCTGGCAGATCATTCGGGAGGCATGGCGTCTTGGGAAACGGGTATGGCTGCCAAGAACAGAAGGACAGCGGATGGAATTCTTTCTGACCGAGAGCAAAGACCGGCTGACTGTCGGAGCTTATGGAATTCAGGAGCCTTCCGGAGATATTATGTATCACGGAGACTCGGGACTCATGATCATGCCCGGAGTTGCATTTGATGAGGAAAGGCACCGCATCGGTTTTGGAGGCGGTTATTATGACAGATATCTGGAGCGGCACCCGGAACATTTTACGATGGCGATCGCATTTGAAGATCAGGTGCTTCCGGAGATTCCGGCTGATGAGCATGATATCCGGCCGATGCTTCTGGTAACGCAGGATCGGATCCGTGGACCATATTGATCCTCGGAAGCATTTTTTACTCAGAACAGATAACAGACAAGTATGAAAAAGGGGAAGTGATAGCCATGCAGATAAATCTGCCCAAAGACCCCATGTTGCTGCTCAGTGTGGTGAACACAAAAATCCGTGATCACTATCATACACTGGATGCACTGTGTGACGACATGCAGGTAGACAAAGAGGAGATTGTAAATACATTGAAAGGAATTGATTATGAATATGATGAATCCAGACATCAGTTTGTCTAAGGAGATACCGGAAGATGATACCAGACGCCAGTATTATTACATAGAAAAGGCAAAAGAATATGTGAGAAAGGAATCCGAAGAGATTGGACGTCCGCTGACCTTCTGTGTCACTACGTTTGGCTGTCAGATGAATGCCAGGGATTCGGAAAAACTGAGAGGAATTCTCGAAAAGATCGGATATCAGGAGGCGCCGGAGGAGACAGCCGACTTTGTGATCTATAATACCTGTACCGTAAGAGAAAATGCCAACACCAGAGTATATGGACGTCTCGGACAGCTCAAACCAAGAAAGAAAGAGAATCCACATATGCGGATTGGGCTGTGCGGCTGCATGATGCAGGAACCTGAGGTGGTGGAAAAGCTTAAGAAAAGTTATCGTTTTGTAGATATTATCTTTGGAACACATAATATATTCAAGTTTGCAGAGCTGATCACAGAACGCTATGAGACCGGAAAGATGGTTGTAGATATCTGGAAGGATACGGACAAGATCGTGGAAGATCTTCCAAATGACAGAAAGTACTTTTTCAAATCTGGTGTGAATATCATGTTTGGATGCAACAATTTCTGCAGCTACTGTATCGTTCCGTATGTTCGCGGACGGGAGAGAAGCAGGGATCCACAGGCCATCATCTCTGAGATTCGTAAGCTTGTCGCCGATGGAGTGGTGGAAGTCATGCTGCTCGGACAAAATGTGAATTCTTACGGCAAAAACCTGGAACATCCCATGACATTTGCAAAGCTTTTGCAGGAGATTGAAAAGATTGAAGGACTTGAGCGGATCCGTTTTATGACGTCGCATCCGAAGGATCTTTCAGATGAGTTAATTGAAGTTATGGGACAGTCAAAAAAGATCTGCAAACATCTTCATCTTCCGGTACAGTCCGGAAGCACGCGGATCTTACAGAAAATGAACCGGAGATATACCAAGGAGCAGTATCTGGAACTGGTTGCGAAGATTCGAAAGGCAGTCCCTGATATCTCTCTGACGACAGATATTATTGTTGGATTTCCCGGTGAAACGGAAGAAGATTTCCAGGAGACCCTGGATATTGTAAGAAAAGTACGATATGACAGTGCTTTTACATTTATCTATTCCAGACGGACCGGAACGCCTGCTGCAGCCATGCCGGATCAGATACCTGAGAATGTGGTAAAAGATCGTTTTGACCGTCTTCTGAAAGAAGTACAGACGATTGCATCAGAGGTATGCGCTGTACATGAGGGCACCGTTCAGACGGCGCTGATTGAGGGAGTAAGTGAACATGACTCTTCTATGGTAACCGGAAGACTCAGCAATAACCTGCTGGTTCACCTGAAAGGATCCAAAGAATTGATCGGACAGCTGATCCCGGTGCAGCTTACGGAGTGTAAAGGTTTCTATTATCTGGGAGAAATGGCAGAATAAATTGCTTATATTTGTAAAAAAAACGCTCAAACTATGTAGTAGCAAGTATTTTGATACGATAGTGAGGGCGTTTTTACATGAAAAAAGTGAGTGAATATTTATTTCTCTGGGCACTTGGAGGAACCGTATATTATTCGCTGGAGATGGTTTTCCGAGGGTTCTCTCATTGGACGATGTTTGTACTCGGTGGAATCTGTCTGGTTTTCTTTACCGTTCAGGGTCAGATGCTCCACTGGGAGGATCCGATGTGGAGACAGATCTTAAGATGTACCATATTCGTAGTATCTGCAGAATTTATTACCGGGATTATTGTAAATAAATGGTTTCAGCTGGCGATCTGGGATTACAGTACTATGCCGCTTCAGCTGTTTGGGCAGATCTGTCTGCCGTTTGCAATCCTGTTTTCCGGGCTGTGTGCTGTTGGCATCTGGCTTGGCGGCAATCTGCTGTACTGGCTGTATGGTGAGGAAAAACCGGATTATCACATCTTGTAAAATTGTATCTTTTCGAAATAAATCGAAAATGTTATAATTAAATGTAAAACATTTAACTAAAAGAGGAGAATAAACGTGGCTGAATTAACACCTATGATGCAGCAGTATATGGAGACAAAAAAGGAATATCCGGACTGCATCTTATTTTATAGACTTGGTGATTTTTATGAGATGTTTTTTGACGATGCACTGACAGCATCGAAAGAGCTGGAAATTACACTGACCGGAAAAAACTGTGGACTGGAAGAGCGTGCGCCGATGTGCGGCGTCCCTTATCATGCAGTGGATAGTTATCTTAACCGGCTGGTATCCAGAGGATATAAGGTTGCGATCTGTGAACAGATGGAAGATCCGGCACTTGCAAAGGGGCTTGTAAAGAGGGAAGTTGTCAGGATCGTTACACCGGGAACAAACCTTGATACACAGGCGCTTGATGAGACGAAGAATAATTATATCATGTGCGTGGTCTACATTGCGGATCGGTATGGCCTGTCTGTGGCGGATGTCACGACCGGAGAATATATGGTGACAGAGATCGAAGACAGTGAAAAATTATTTGACGAGATCTACAGATTCATGCCCTCAGAGCTTGTATGCAATGAGGCTTTTTATATGAGTGGTATGGACTTTGATCTGTTAAAAGATAAGCTTGGAATCACGATCTATTCTCTGGATTCCTGGTATTTTGATGACGCAATCTGCGCCAGAGTACTGAAAGAACATTTTCATGCGGGAACACTGGAAGGACTGGGGCTTGGAGATTATGACGGTGGAGTGATCGCAGCAGGCACACTGCTGCAGTATCTGACCGAAACTCAGAAGCGGGATCTGTCACACATTTCTCATCTGTCTGTCTATGCAACCGGAAAATATATGCTGCTTGACAGCTCCACCAGACGGAATCTTGAATTGTGTGAAACACTTCGCGAAAAACAGAAAAAAGGGTCTCTCCTTTGGGTACTGGATAAGACAAAGACTGCAATGGGTGCAAGAACTCTGCGTAAATTCATAGAGCAGCCTCTGATTGATAAAAAGATGATTGAAAAGCGCTTGGATGCAGTAGAAGAACTGAAGAAAAACGCTATATTGAGAGAAGAGATCCGGGAATATCTGTCTCCGATCTATGATCTGGAGCGTCTGGTGTGTAAGATTACGTATCAGTCAGCAAATCCCAGAGATCTGATCGCATTTGAGAGTTCTCTCTCTATGCTTCCTCACATCAAATGTATTCTGCAGGATATGCAGTCTCCACTGATGAAGGAGTTATATGAAAGCATGGATACGCTGGAGGATCTCTGCAGCCTGGTAAAAAACGCGATTAAAGAAGATCCGCCGATCGCCATGAAAGAAGGCGGGATTATCCGTGACGGATACAATGAAGAGGTGGACCGACTGAGAAGTGCAAAATCAGACGGGAAGGACTGGCTTGCAAAGCTGGAGACTGAGGAAAGAGAAAAAACAGGAATCAAAAATCTCCGGATCCGTTACAATAAAGTATTCGGATATTATCTGGAGGTCACGAACTCATTTAAAAATCTGGTTCCGGACTATTATACGCGTAAACAGACACTTGCAAATGCAGAGCGATATATCATTCCGGAACTCAAAGAACTGGAAGACACGATCCTGGGTGCAGAAGACAAGCTTTACGCACTGGAATATCAGCTGTACAGTGAAGTTCGTGATGCGATCGGAAAAGAAGTCGTAAGGATACAGAATACCGCAAAAGCAATTGCAATGCTTGATACATATGCATCTCTTGCTCTGGTCGCCGAACGTAATAATTATGTCAGACCTAAGATGAACGAAAGAGGAATCATTGATATCAAAGACGGACGCCATCCGGTTGTCGAAAAAATGATTCCAAACGATATGTTTATTGCCAATGATACCTATCTGAATGACAAAAAGAACAGGATCTCTGTCATTACAGGACCGAACATGGCCGGTAAATCCACTTATATGCGTCAGACGGCACTGATCGTACTTATGGCTCAGATCGGATCGTTTGTTCCGGCATCCAGTGCAAATATCGGGGTGGTTGACCGGATATTTACCCGTGTGGGGGCTTCCGACGACCTTGCAAGCGGACAGAGTACCTTTATGGTGGAAATGACTGAGGTTGCCAATATTCTTCGTAATGCAACGAATAAGAGTCTTCTGATTCTGGATGAGATCGGAAGAGGTACCAGCACATTCGACGGCCTGAGTATCGCATGGGCAGTGATCGAGTATATCAGCAACAGCAAACTGCTTGGGGCCAAGACCCTGTTTGCCACACACTATCATGAACTGACAGAACTGGAAGGTAAGATTGACAATGTCAATAATTATTGTATCGCGGTGAAAGAAAAAGGTGATGACATCATCTTCCTGCGTAAGATCATAAAAGGCGGTGCAGATAAGAGCTACGGCATACAGGTTGCAAGGCTTGCCGGGGTTCCGGAATCTGTGACGAATCGCGCAAAAGAGATCGTGGAGGAGCTGATTCAGACGGATATCACAGGACGGATCAAGGACATTGCCGTACGCGGGCAGGAACCGTTCAGACAAAAGGCAAAGCACTATGATGAAGTGGATCTTACTCAGATGTCTCTGTTTGATACTGTTAAGGATGATGATGTGATCCGGGAGATTAAAGAACTGGATCTTGCACATCTGACACCGATCGATGCGCTGAATACATTGTATCAGCTTCAGAATAAGCTGAAAAACAGGTGGTAATATATGAATAAGATACAAGTATTAGATTCTGTTACAATAGATAAGATCGCAGCAGGAGAGGTCATTGAGCGGCCTGCTTCTGTCGTAAAAGAACTGGTGGAAAATGCAATTGACGCGGGATCCACCTCAATCGTTGTCGAGATTAAAGATGGCGGAATTTCCCTGATTCGTATCACAGATAATGGAAGCGGAATTGACCGTGAGGATGTTCCGGCAGCCTTTTTGAGGCATTCCACCAGCAAGATACGGACAGCAGATGATCTGGTACATATCGGTTCTCTTGGATTTCGCGGAGAGGCACTGTCCAGTATTGCGGCTGTCTCGCAGGTAGAGCTCATTACCAAGACCAAAGAACAGACATTCGGAACCAGATACCGTATTGCAGGAGGAAAGGAAGAAGAGCTTGAGGATGCAGGTGCTCCGGACGGAACTACCTTTTTGGTCCGCCAGTTATTCTACAATACGCCGGCGAGAAGAAAATTTCTGAAAACGCCCATGACAGAAGCAAGTCATGTTGGGGATCTGATGACACGTATGGCATTGTCCCATCCGGACATCTCTTTTCAGTTTATCAATAACGGACAGTCAAAGCTTCATACATTCGGAAATGGTAACCTGAAAGATGTCATCTATCATATCTATGGCAGAGACATTGCAGCAAATTTGCTGTCAGCCGACTATGAAGCTTCCGGGATCAAGGTGACAGGATATCTTGGGAAACCATTGATTTCCAGAGGCAACCGGAACTTTGAAAACTACTATATCAACGGCAGATATGTAAAGAGCAGCATCATTTCCAAAGCGATTGAAGATGCATACAAAGATTTTACGATGCAGCATAAGTATCCGTTTGTAGTGCTTCATATGGATATTGACGGAGAATCCGTGGATGTCAATGTACATCCGACGAAGATGGAACTTCGGTTCAATCGCCAGCAGGAGGTATACAATACTGTCTATGCGGCGGTTGATCAGGGCCTGCATGAGAAGGAACTGATCCCACACGTAGAGATAGATGTACCAACGTCAAAAATCACACCGCAAACTACAGATTCACTGTCCCAGAAGAACATTTCGCAAAAAGCAGTCGAACCGCAGAAAGAGAGCATACCGCAAAATGCGGTTACACCTGCAAAATCTGCGGTTCCGCCGGTGCAGGAACGAGATCTGAACTACTTTATGACAAAGATGAAAGAACGTGTCATGGCAGAACATCGTCAGCGTACTGCTTCAGAAAAGCCGTCGGACAATTCTGTTCGAGAAGACAAAACCTCCTATCGTGTTTCGGAGACGCCGATTCCAAAGGCTCGTACTTTAAAGATTCCGTTACCAGAGGTTCCGGCTCCGACAATTCCGGTTCCTGAACCATCGGAACCAATACAGCCAAAACAGCTCGATCTGTTTGAAGAAAAGCTTCTTACGAAAGAGGCCAAAGCAGAGTATAAGATCATTGGTCAGGTGTTTGAAACCTACTGGCTGGTAGAGTATCATGACAATCTGTATATTATCGATCAGCATGCGGCTCATGAAAGAGTCTTGTATGAAAAAACACTGCGTTCCATGAAAACAAGAGAATATACTTCGCAGATGATCAGCCCGCCGATCGTTCTGAATCTCAGTATGCAGGAAGGAGAACTTCTGAACCGTTATATGGATCAGTTTACGAGAATCGGGTTTGAGATTGAAGAATTTGGACAGGATTCTTATGCAGTCAGGGCAGTACCCGATAATCTGTTCAGTATTGCAAAAAAAGATCTTCTTCTGCAGATGCTGGACAGTCTGTCAGATGAATTGAACCGGAATCTTTCCCCGGAACTGATTGACGAAAAAGTAGCATCCATGTCATGTAAAGCGGCTGTGAAGGGAAATATGAAGCTGTCTGCAGCAGAGGTAGATACTTTGATCGGAGAACTTCTGACACTGGACAATCCATATCATTGTCCGCATGGAAGACCAACGATTATCGCAATGACAAAGAGAGAATTAGAAAAGAAATTCAAAAGGATTATATAAGATATGAAAAAACCATTAGTAGTACTAACTGGGCCTACGGCAGTCGGGAAAACAAAAGCGTCTATCGGCCTTGCGAAAGCGATCGGCGGGGAGATCATATCTGCTGATTCCATGCAGATCTACCGGCATATGGATATCGGATCTGCAAAAATAATGCCGGAAGAGATGGAAGGGGTTCCGCATTATCTGATTGATGAGCTGGAACCATCAGAAGAATTTCATGTTGTCCGCTTTCAGCAGATGGCAAAAGAAGCGATGAAAAAGATCTATTCCCATGGAAATATCCCGATCATTGTTGGCGGAACCGGTTTTTATATTCAGGCACTTCTGTATGATATTGATTTTACAGAAACCCGGGAGGAAGATAGTTATCGCAGAGAGCTGGAAGCATATGCGGATTCAAAGGGTGCAGCTTATCTTCATGATATGCTTCGCAGGGTGGATCCAAAAGCAGCGGAGGAGATTCATGCCAATAACGTAAAACGTGTCATCCGCGCGTTAGAGTATTACCATCAGACCGGGAAGAGAATCTCAGAACATAATGAAACTGAGAGAAAAAAACAGTCTCCGTATCAGTTCGTATATTTTGTGCTGAATGATGACCGAAAAAATCTATATCAGAGGATTGATATGAGAGTCGATCAGATGATACAACAGGGACTCGTAGCAGAAGTCAGACATCTCAGAGAGATGGGATGTACCCGGGATATGGTATCCATGCAGGGGCTTGGTTACAAAGAGATTCTTGCATATCTGGACGGAGAATGTACGCTGGAAGAGGCTGTATATATTATCAAAAGAGATACCAGACATTTTGCGAAACGTCAGATCACCTGGTTTAAGAGGGAGCGTCAGGTGACCTGGATTGAAAAGGACCAGTATGCTTATGATGAAGAACGCATTCTGAATGCGATGATTCAATATACGAAGGGAGTTATATGTTAAGAAGATTATTTGGAGGTTCAAAATTTTTAAAAAAAATGAATACACTGATGGAGATTTATTCCAAAAGTCATGATGTTGATTTTGCTTTTCGTGAACTTCTGGGACTGGAATCTCTGATTCGTACAGAGGGAGAACGGGCATTCTATGACCTGAACCGTGCCTCTCTTCTGTATGATATGCAAAGGTACAGAGAAGCCGCAGACATCATTATGCAGATTCATCCGTTGAATCCGGAGTTTGATGCAAGATGTGCTTATGTCAGAACAAAAATTATGGAAGCCATGAACTAGAAAGGAACAAAGATATGTCGATAATAGATAATATGTATCAGGAACTTGGAGTCAGTAAACAGGTGCTGGATTTTGGCCTTGAGGTTGAATCCGGATTAAAAGAAAGATTTGACCGGATCGATGAGATTGCAGAATACAATCAGTTGAAAGTGATCAAAGCCATGCAGGACAGTAAGGTTCGTGCCGGATGCTTTAATTATGCGAGCGGATACGGATATGATGATCTGGGAAGAGATACTCTGGAAGAAGTGTATGCTGCCGTATTTCATACGGAAAGCGCTCTGGTTCGTCCGCAGATTACCTGCGGAACACACGCACTGTCTCTTGCCCTGTCTGCAAATCTGAGACCTGGTGACGAACTTCTGTCGCCGGCTGGAAAGCCATATGATACCCTGGAAGAAGTAATCGGGATCCGTCCTTCTACCGGTTCTCTCGCAGAATATGGAGTGACCTACTCACAGGTGGATCTTCTGGAGGATGGAACCTTTGATTATGACAATATCCGAAAAGCGGTCAATGACAGAACAAAGCTTGTTACGATTCAGCGTTCCAAAGGATATCAGACGCGTCCGAGCTTTTCTGTTGCACAGATCGGAGAGCTGATCGCTTTTGTGAAGTCGATCAAGCCGGATGTGATCTGCATGGTTGACAACTGTTATGGAGAATTTGTAGAAACGATCGAGCCAAGTGATGTAGGCGCAGACATGGTCGTTGGTTCACTGATTAAGAATCCGGGCGGCGGACTTGCACCGATTGGAGGTTATATTGCCGGCAGGGCGGATCTGATCGAAGCCTGCGGCTACCGTCTGACTTCACCGGGACTGGGAAGGGAAGTAGGTGCATCTCTTGGAGTCATGAAGGATTTCTATCAGGGGCTCTTTCTTGCGCCGACTGTTGTTGCGGGAGCGTTAAAAGGAGCGATATTTGCAGCCAATATCTATGAAAAATTAGGATATTATGTGATTCCAGACGGAACCGAAGACAGACATGATATTATTCAGGCCGTGGAATTCGGTATTCCGGAAGGCGTGATAGAGTTCTGTAAGGGAATTCAGGCCGCAGCACCGGTAGACTCTTATGTTACACCGGAACCATGGCCAATGCCGGGATATGACAGTGACGTAATCATGGCGGCGGGAGCATTTGTTCAGGGTTCTTCTATCGAATTGAGTGCCGATGGTCCGATCAAGCCTCCGTATGCCGTATATTTTCAGGGAGGCCTTACATGGCCGCATGCAAAGCTTGGTATTCTGATGTCTCTTGAATATCTTGTACGTGCAGGAATTGTAACCTTAGGTTAAAATATAGCTGTTTCATCACTTTGTGAGGTTGAAGATCAAATATGAAAAAAATCATGATTATCGGAGGCGGGGCCTCCGGTCTTACAGCTGCAATTACTGCGGCAAGAATGAATCCCAAAGCACAGATCTGTATTCTGGAGCATAAAGACAGCCCCGGTAAGAAGATCCTGGCAACCGGAAACGGCAGATGCAATCTGACCAATCGGTTTCAGGCAATGGACTGTTACCGGAGTCGTCATCCCGAGATTGCAGAGAAGATCCTGCGGCAATTCACATATGAAGAGACGCTTTCCTTCTTTTCTTCTCTGGGACTTTTGTTCCGGATGCGCGGAGATTATGTGTATCCCAGATCGGATCAGGCAGCTGCGGTCCTGGATCTGATGCTTATGGAAACCAGGCGGCTTGGAATACAGATACAGACAGGGATTCATGTTGAACGGATTACCCGCAGTGCCAAAGGCTTCTGTATTCATTCGAGTGCTCAGAATTTTCAGGCAGACGCCGTGATTCTGTCTGCCGGCGGCCGTGCATCTTCTGCACTCGGATCCGATGGAAGTGGATATACACTTGCAAAGTCAGCGGGGCACAGCCTTGTCCCGGTTGTTCCGGCTCTTGTGCAGCTGAAAGTAAAGCAGCATCCGTATGCCAAAGCAGCGGGTGTCCGTACAGATGCACAGGTGACCGCCGTCATCGACGGCAAACCCATTGCATCCGATAAGGGAGAACTTCAGATTACAGCATATGGCATCTCCGGAATTCCGGTATTTCAGATCAGTCGTTTTGCTGCAGACGGTCTCCGGCAAAAACGTAACGTGCAGGTAGTGATTGATTTTTTTCCTGATGTGAAAGAAGAAGAACTGCTTTCACTTTTAAAAAGGAGAAAAGAAGAAAACACGTTTCTGACATGTGCTGATTTTTTCATGGGGATCTTTCACAAAAAAATGATCCCACGTTTTCTGGAGCGTGCAGATATCCGTATGGATCAGAAAGCTTCCGGTCTGACTGACAGACAGCTTCACCGACTGGTACGCATAGTAAAAGCGGATACGGTGACGATCACCGACACCAATGGATTTGAAAATGCACAGGTGTGTGCCGGTGGTGTTCCTCTTACAGAAATAGATCCGGGGACGATGGAATCCAGGTGTATGAGGCAGCTCTATCTGGCCGGAGAGCTTCTTGACGTAGACGGCATCTGTGGAGGATATAATCTTCAATGGGCATGGGCAACCGGTTATCTGGCCGGAAGAGCATGCGCATCCTCCGGACACGGAGATACCGGAAAGAAACCAAAGACATCAGGGAAAGGAAAACGCTCATGATCCGAATCAGTCAATTAAAATTACCGATCACACATACCAGAGATGATCTGAAGAAAAAGATCTTGAAAACACTGCGTATCAACGACTCAGAACTTCTTTCCTGGCAGATTCAGAAGCAATCCATTGATGCCCGGAAAAAACCACAGTTATTCTACATTTATTCCGTGGACGTCCACGTAAAAAATGAATCTTCCCTGAAGAAGAAAGTGAAAAACGGACAGGTCATTTTCGGAAAGCAGCAGGTGAAATATTCATTCTCCGTTTCCGGTACACAGCCGCTTATGCACAGACCTGTAATCATAGGCACAGGACCTGCCGGCCTGTTCTGCGGATATATGCTGGCGCTTGCCGGATATCGCCCTGTTCTTCTTGAGCGCGGCGAGGATGTGGATCAGCGTATGAAAGATGTGGAATGTTTCTGGAACGGAGGTCCTCTGAATCCTGATTCGAATGTACAATTTGGGGAGGGAGGAGCAGGAACCTTTTCGGACGGAAAACTGAATACACTGGTCAATGATAAACTTGGCCGCAACACCAAAGTTCTTGAGATCTTTCACGCACATGGTGCACCACAGGAGATCATGTATCAGAGCAAACCACATATCGGAACGGATATACTCGCTTCCGTGATCAGAAATATGCGTCATACCATCTGTACACATGGCGGGGAAGTTCGTTTTCATTCTCAGGTGACAGATATCAGGACATCTTATTCTGATAACAGGGAGCAGTTGACAGGACTCTGTGTTCGAGACCTGCATACCGGCAAAGAGGAACTTCTTTTTACAGACATTGCAGTATTTGCGATCGGACATAGCGCGAGAGATACCTTTGCCATGCTGAAGGGACATCGTTTGACGATGGAACCAAAGTCTTTTGCAGTCGGTGTCCGTATGGAACATCCACAATCTATGATCAATGAAGATCAATATGGAGAGCATTACCCTGATTGTCTTCCGGCAGCACCTTATAAACTGGCAGTTAATCTGGAAAACGGAAGAGGGGTCTATACCTTCTGTATGTGTCCAGGCGGATATGTTGTCAATGCTTCGTCAGAAGAACATCGTCTTGCCGTAAATGGGATGAGCTACAGTGGACGTGACGGAAAAAATGCAAACAGTGCTGTGATCGTCACCGTGACTCCTGAAGATTACGGAAACGGGGATGCTTTATCCGGTATGGAATACCAGCGCAGACTTGAGGAGGCCGCATATCTTGCAGGGAATGGAAAGATTCCGGTACAATTGTTCGGCGATTTTTGTTCCAATAAGGTCTCAGATGGCCCTCAGGAAGTACTTCCACAGATGAAAGGCGAATACGCCTGGAGCAATGTAAGAAGTATTTTCCCGGAAGAGATTGCACAGTCTCTGGAAGAAGGTATCCGGTCTTTCGGACAGAAGATTCACGGATATGCGAGAGAGGACGCTGTGTTATCCGGTGTAGAGAGTCGCACCTCTTCCCCTGTCAGGATTTTGCGTGATGACACTCTTCAGAGCAATATCCGGGGAATCTTTCCCTGTGGAGAAGGTGCCGGATATGCGGGTGGAATTACATCAGCTGCCATGGATGGACTAAAAGTGGCAGAAAATATTGCCATGGCCTACCGCCCATTCGACACGGTGTCGGATGATTAAGAAAAATTTAATGGGATAAGTCTATACACATTTTTTTAAATGTGATAAAATGTATTGAGTTTTTTAGATAGATAAAAAACGAGGAGGAGTACATATGAAAGGAAAAGGAAATAAAAACGCCTGGACTTTATTTCTGATGATCTTATGTGGCATAGTTCTCGGTGGTTTCATCGGAATGCTGGCGGAAGGGGTGCCGGCACTTTCCTGGTTGAGCTATGGACAGTCTTTTGGTCTGGATGAGCCGATCATCCTGAATCTGGGGATTCTGGTCATTACATTTGGCCTGTCCATAAAGATTACTATGGCAAGTATTATTGGCGTAATTCTTTCCATTATATTATATCGTTTCTTGTAAGTTCTATTATGAGTATCATGCGAATCCAAAGATAAGATGAATCAGACAAATACCATGAAAGAGTTGCCGGAAAACGAACGTCCATACGAAAAATGTGTACGCAAGGGTGCCGGCAGTTTGAGTGATGTTGAATTGCTGGCCGTACTTTTACGTACGGGCACCAGGGGCGAGAGTGCACTCGATCTGGCACGCCGCATTCTATATGATTCCGGTGAAGACGGAATTCTTGGAATCCATCGTTTCAGCATTGAAAGACTTATGAGAATGAAGGGCATTGGAAAAGTAAAAGCAATTCAGATATCCTGCATATCGGAACTTGCAAAGCGGCTTTCCAAGGCCTCACATCAGGAAGCACTCTGTTTTTCGGATCCCCGGACGATCGCCAATTATTATATGGAAGACCTCCGGCACGAAAAGCAGGAACTTATGAAACTGTTAATGTTAAATTCGAAAGCAAAGCTGATTGGTGAGACCAATATCTCGAAAGGAACTGTGAATGCTTCCGTGATCACACCAAGAGAGCTTTTCATAGAGGCATTGGAAAAAAATGCCGTGTCTATTGTGATTATGCATAATCACCCAAGTGGTGATCCGACTCCCAGCCGGGAAGATATGCTGACAACCAAAAGGATCCTGGATGCAGGTGCATTGATCGGGATTGAATTGTTAGATCATATCATTATTGGCAATAATTGTTATATCAGCTTCAGGGAGGAGGGCATATTGTAGAAAGGACCTGTCAGATGGCGAGAAATGTATACGGACTGGATCTTGGCTCCTATGAGATCAAGGTCTATGATAAGAAAAAAGATACGATCTGGAAAGAAAAAGATGTGATTGCATTTAAGAATAACCGTGACAGAGATATCTTTGCGGTAGGAGATGATGCATATGAAATGTACGGAAAGGCCCCTTCATCCATTGAGATTGCCTTTCCAATGAAACAGGGTGTTATCTCAAGATTTAACGATATGCAGTTTCTGCTTCAGAATCTTTTAAAAAGAGGAAGACAATTTTCAAGAGGTTCAGAGTATGTAATTGCTGTTCCTACAGATGTCACAGAAGTTGAAAAAAAGGCGTTCTTCGATCTGGTAATTCATTCTACTGCCAGAGCGAAAGAAGTCAATATTGTGGAACGTTCAATCGCGGATGCGGTTGGACTGAATCTTGATATTCAGAATACCGCCGGAACGATGATTGCCAACTTTGGCGGAGAGACAACTGAGATTTCTGTAATTGCCGGTGGAGGACTGGTTTTCAACCAGCTTTTGAAGGTCGGAGGTTCAACGTTTGATAATTCTATCATTACGCTTGTGCGTCACAGTCATGATTTTCTGATCGGAAGACTGACTGCCGAGGCACTGAGAAAGAATTTTGCAATCTTTACGGGTGATGCAGAGTCTGTGTTATCTGTTGCCGGCCGTGATCTTATCACCGGCGTTCCGGTCCGTAAACCAATCTCTATTACACTGGTCCGGGCGGCTATGAAAGATCCTCTTCTGGAATGTGTACGTGCAATCAATTCTCTTCTGGACCGTACACCTCCGGAAATGCGAAAAGCGATTCATGAAAACGGAATCTTTCTGACCGGAGGCATTGCACACATGCCCGGACTTGAGATCTATATTGAACAGATGACAGGTATCAAAACAAGAACTGCTCTGGAACCCGATATCTGTGCAGTCAATGGTCTGAAGAAGATTATTATGTCCAAAGAATTACGTAAACTTGCATACTCAATGATTGATGAAAATTATAGGTGGATGAGATAATGAAAATGAAAAACCAATCTTCCTTACCAAGTAAATACTGGCTGATGATTATCATCGTGTGCTGCATCATCCTTCTTGGAATCGAACGTTTTACCGATGGTGGAGGTCCTCTGAGATTTGTAGCAAATTATACAGTGATTCCGATGCAGAAGGGAATCAGTTATGTGGGTCGTTTTATGAGCGATCTCTCCGATAATTTCAAGACGCTGGAAGAGATGAAAAAAGAAAATGATGAGCTGCAGACGAAAGTTGATGAACTGACCATAGATAATACCAGACTGAGGCAGGAGCAGTACGAACTGGAGCGGCTCAGAGAATTGTACAAGCTGGATGAAAATTATTCGGATTACACCAAGATAGGCGCTCATGTAATTGCAAATAACGGAAGTAACTGGTTCAATGATTTTACGATTGACAAAGGAAGCAACGACGGAATTAAAAAAGACTGTAATGTTCTGGCCGGAAGCGGTCTGGTCGGTATTGTTACGGAGGTCGGACCGAATTATGCCAGAGTGCGTTCTATCATCGATGATTCCAGCAGTATCAGCGGCATGATCCTGTCCACGTCAGATACCTGTATTGTAAGAGGTGATCTGAAACAAATGTCTGACGGAAGGATCCGGTTTGAAAAGCTTGCCAATAACGACAATGAGATAGAGGTCGGAGAGCAGGTAGTAACTTCTCATGTAAGCAGTCGTTTCCTGCAGGGCCTTTTTATAGGATATATCAGTGAAGTGGAGGTAGATTCCAATAACCTGACCAGATCCGGTTATATCACTCCGGCCGTAGATTTTACCAAACTTCAGGAGGTCCTGGTCATTACTACAACAAAACAGGATCTCATCAATGGTTCAGATGCGGATGAAAATAGCAAGGGAGATTAGAGCATGAAACGAAAGCTGATTACTTTTATCATTATCATTGTCTGTTTTCTGTTAGAATGTACCGTATTTCACAGGTTGTCATTTGCTTCCGTAAAACCGAACCTGCTGATCATTATCACTTCTTCGTTCGGCTTTATGCGTGGCAAGAAAGAAGGCATGGCGGTGGGGGTGTGTTCCGGACTGCTGATTGACATATGCTGGGGAAATCTTCTTGGATTTCATACCCTGCTGTTCGCAGTGATCGGATACATGAATGGTTCTTTCAGACGATTATTTTTTGATGACGATATCAAACTTCCGATTGCTCTGATTGCTGCCAGTGAGATGATCTACGGTCTGGTATGCTATTTTTGTATGCAGATGCTCCAGGGCGATTTTGCATTTGGCATCTATCTGATGCAGATTATTCTTCCGGAACTGGTATACACGATTCTGGTTACTCTGATCCTGTATCAGATCATATTACAGATTAATAAGAAACTCGAAGCAGAAGAACAAAGGAGTGCAAGCAGATTTGTATAGTTTATGGGAACGGATAAAGTCCGGAATCGCAGAAGTCGTACAATCCAGAATCTTTGTGGTCATCATCGTATTTTGCGTGTTGTCTGCAATTCTGGTACAGAGAGTATTCTATCTTCAGATAGTAAAAGGGCAGGAATATTTTGACGATTATAAGTTGCAGATCCAGAAGACAAAAGAAGTGCAGGGTACCCGTGGCAACATTTATGATCGCAACGGTAATCTCCTTGCCTATAATGAACTGGCTTATTCCGTCACGATTGAAGATAACGGAGAGTACGACAGTATCAAACAGAAGAATACCATCATCAATCAGACCGTTTCTACTGTAATTGATATGGTGGAATCGAATGGTGATACCGTGATCAATGACTTTGGTATTATTCTGGATAACAATAATGAATATAAGTATGTTGCAGAAAACGAGACACAGAAGCTTCGTTTTATTGCTGATGTTTATGGAAAGAAAACAATCGATCAACTGTCAGCAAAACAACAGAACAATACCGCAGAGGAAGTAATCAATTATCTCTGTACAGATAAGATCAATGGCTATGGAATTGATCAGAGCGAACTTGGAAAAGAAGAAGTCCTTAAGATGGTGAACATACGCTATAATCTGTCGCTCAATAATTACCAGAAATATATTACCACCACCATTGCGGAAGATGTCAGTGAAGAGACCGTCGCTGATGTGATGGAGCATCTTGATGAGCTTCAGGGAATCAATATTGAAGAAGAATCTCTCCGAAGATATACCGACAGTAAATGTTTTGCCAATATTATCGGCTATACCGGACAGATCTCTCAGGAAGAGTATGATGCGCTCAGTGAAGAAGAACAGGAACAATATGATAAAACAGATACCGTTGGAAAATCGGGACTGGAAAAGACCATGGATTCTGTTCTGCAGGGGAAAAAGGGTGAAGTAAAGCTCTATGTGAACAGTGTCGGAAGAGTCATTGAGACTGTGAAGGGCACAGACCCGAAAGCAGGTAATGATCTGTATCTTACCATTGATGCAGATCTTCAGAAGGCAGCATATAACATCATTGAGCAGGAGCTTGCAGGAATTCTTCTCGCAAAGATCCAGAATACTTTGACCTATGACAGAACACAGGTTACAGACGGAAGTGATGTAATTATTCCAATCGGTGATGTGTATGATACATTTATCAGTAATGATATTCTGGATATTAAACATTTTTCAGATGAAGAAGCAGGCATTGCCGAGCAGGAAGTTTCCGAAGCGTTTGTTTCACGTAAGACGGAAGTGAAAGAAGAACTTCAGAATGTATTATCCGATCCCAATGCAGGCGCTTATAAAGAGCAGCCAAAAGAGATGCAGGCATATCTGACATATCTGGTCACAGACGTTCTGACGAATGGAACCAATATTATTGATCCGGATGTGCTGGACACAAAAGATGCGACATATAAAGCCTGGAGGGACGATGAATCCATCAATATATATACGTATCTGAATTATGCCATTTCACAGAACTGGGTGGATACATCTTTGTTAAAGGATTATGTATCTTCCAAGGGGGATTACTCAGATTCCGGTGAGATCTATCAGGGAATTATTGCATTTATTCAGGATTATATTGATTCTGATAACAGTTTTGATAAACTGATCTACCGGTATATGATCAAATCCGGTGCTGTTACGGGCCGTCAGATCTGTATGATGCTTTATGAGCAGGAAATTCTTCAGTATGACGAAGCTCAATACAGTGCACTTAACAGTGGAAGCATCGGAGCATATGATTTTATTCGAGGAAAGATACAGACGCTGGAAATTACTCCCGGACAGCTTGCCCTTGAACCATGCACCGGTTCTCTGGTGATGACCGATCCGAATTCAGGCGAGGTTCTTGCCTGTGTATCGTACCCGGGATATGACAATAACCGGCTTGCAAATACCATGGATTCCACGTATTACAACAAGCTCGTTACAGATAATGCAAGACCATTTTACAATAATGCGACACAGGAAAAAACAGCACCCGGTTCTACTTTCAAACCGCTGGTTGCCATTGCAGGTCTTACAGAAGGTGTGATTAATGCCAGTGAATACCTTCCTTGCTACGGGGAATATAAAAAAGTAACGCCATATCCAAAATGCTGGATCTATCCGTCTGCTCACGGAAGTCTGAATGTGGAAGGTGCAATAGCAAATTCCTGTAACAGTTACTTTTATGAAGTTGGTTACCGGCTTGGAATCACCAAAAGCGGAGAATCACAGATTGAGTCCGATAATGAGGAAGGCGATGCTACACAGTCCTACTATTCCAGTGATGTTGGTATTGAGAAGCTGAAAAAATACGCAGAAGAATTTGGACTCGGGGACACCTCCGGGCTTGAGATCCCCGAATCAGAACCACAGATATCAGATGAATCCTCTGTTCCGTCTGCAATCGGACAGGGAACGAATAACTATACCACCAGCCAGCTTGCACGTTATGTGACTGCAGTTGCCAACAAGGGAACCGTCTATGATCTCAGCCTGATCGATAAGGTTACAGATGTGGACGGAAAGGTGATCAAAGATTACACACCGGAAGTGAAGAATACCGTCACCAACGTATCTTCTTCCACATGGACGGCAGTCCATAATGGAATGCGGGCAGTTGTAACTTCGGCACATGCAGATATTTTTTCAAAGTTAATTGCAAGTGGGATAGCACTGTCTGGAAAGACAGGTACCGCACAACAGAGTCAGACGCATCCTGACCACGGCCTGTTCGTCGGATTTGCACCGAGTGACAGCCCGGAAGTAGCATTTGCGATCCGTATCGCAAACGGATACAGCTCTACCTATGCTGCTGAAATCGGAAATGCCGTCATGGAGTACTATTATGGAGTAACGCCTGAGGATGAGATCATTACAGGTGAAGCAGCAGTTATCAGTGCAGGAAACTCCGGAGGAGACTAAAAGCGGAAAGGATGAGTGTATGTGAAAGATCCGGTACTCATAAAGAGTAACAGATACGGCATAACCATATACTTTGATTCGGACATGCCTTTTGAAGAATTAACGAAAGAGGTAAAAAACAAGTTCGAGGCATCTGCACATTTTTTTGAACATGCAGACATGGCAGTGGAGTATGAGGGCCGTACTTTCACAGAAGAGGAAGAGCGAAGGATGACAGAAGTCATTCAGAGCGCTGCTGATATACGAATCAGATGTATCATTGAAAAAAACACTTACACAGAACAGGTTCATAAACGTATGCTTGGAGAGAGCCTGAAAGCCATACATGAGAGGGACGGTCAGTTCTATAAAGGTACACTCAGAGGAAGACAGATTCTGGAATCCGAGACAAGCATTGTAATCATAGGAGATGTAGACACCAGAGCAACCGTGGCATCCAAGGGTCATGTGATCGTGACCGGGACGATCTACGGTACCGTGATTGCAGGCGCTTCCGGAAGACAGGATGCAGTCATTGCAGCTCTCCATATGCAGCCAAGAAAGCTGCGCATCGGAGATATTGAAGTAAAACCAGTTATAGGAGGAAGTTATTCATGGGCGAAGTTATCGTAATTACATCAGGAAAAGGCGGCGTTGGCAAGACAACCACAACTGCCAATATCGGCGCCGGATTATCAAAATTTGACAAAAAGGTAGTTGTGATAGATACTGATCTGGGATTGCGCAATCTGGATGTTGTCATGGGTCTGGAGAATCTGATCGTGTACAATCTGGTCGATGTAATCGAAGGATCCTGCAGGCTGAAGCAGGCTCTGATCCGGGACAAAAGATATGAGAATCTCTATCTTCTGCCTTCTGCACAGACAAAGGATAAGTCAGCAATCTCTCCCGGCCAGATGAAAAAACTGACTTCTGAACTTAAGGAAGAATTTGATTATATCCTCCTGGATTGTCCTGCCGGAATTGAGCAGGGTTTCCAGAATGCAATTGCGGGAGCTGATCGTGCGATCGTTGTTACGACACCGGAGGTTTCTGCCATCCGGGATGCCGACCGGATCATTGGTCTTCTGGAACATAATCAGATGAAAAAGATTGACCTCATTATTAACCGCATCCGTATGGATATGGTAAAAAGGGGAGATATGATGTCCGTTGATGATGTGACAGAGATTCTGTCTGTTCCGTTGATTGGTGCACTTCCTGATGATGAGAAAGTAGTAATCGGCACCAATCAGGGAGAACCGGTCGTTGGAATTGATTCAAAAGCCGGACAGGCTTACATGAACATATGCAAAAGAATTCTGGGCATTGAAGTTCCGTTCCTGGATCTGGATGCCGGAAACGGATTGTTTTCAAAGCTTTCACATATCTTTAAAAAAGATTAGGAGGGAAAGCAGATGTTGAAAAAATCTTCTGTTGTAATCGCAAAAGACCGGTTAAAGGCACTGGTTGTCTCTGATCGTGTCAGCTGCATTCCCGGAGCGTATGAGAATATATGCAGGGAATTATACGAATCACTTTCAAAATATATAGAGCTTACAGAAGAGAATTTTCAAGTGGAATTTAAAAGAACACAGGTTATTATTACATTCACAGGAGAAGAGACGTGAGATCACATAGATTTACAAAACCATATCATTTAAAAGATTACAAATTCAGTCTGGTATTTCTTGTACTGGCATTATCGGTGATCGGTGTGCTGGTCGTAGGAAGTGCCAAAGCTTCTTTTCAGGGAAAGCAGATTCTGGGTGTATTTATCGGACTGATTGCCATGTTTATTGTTTCCATGATCGATTATATGTGGATTCAGAATTTTTACTGGCTGATCTATATATTTACCGTATTGATCCTTGGTGCCGTTCTGGTTATCGGAACCAATGTAAATGGTGCAACCCGATGGATCGACCTTGGCTTTACGACATTTCAGCCGTCAGAACTGGCCAAGATTCTTCTGATACTGTTTTTTTCCAAGTTTATTATGGAACATGAAGAAGATATCAACGATAAGTTTACATTGATAAAATATGCGATTCTTGCAGGAATACCGCTTGCACTGATTATCGTTGAGCCGAACCTGTCTACAACGATATGTACTGCGCTGTTGATCTGTCTTATGATCTATGTCGGTGGATTGAGCTACAAATTTATCGTCTCTGTTTTACTGATCCTCATACCGGTAGCAGCTATCTTTCTGAGTATCGTTGTGCAGCCGGATCAGAAAATATTGAAAGATTACCAGCAGAAGCGTATTCTGGCATTTATTGAACCGGAAAAATATGAAAGTGATGAAGCATATCAGCAGAAAAACTCTGTTATGGCAATAGGATCCGGACAGCTGACCGGAAAGGGACTGAACAATAATACGACTACTTCTGTAAAAAATGGTAACTTTATTCTTGAACCGCAGACAGACTTCATCTTTGCTATTGTCGGAGAAGAACTTGGTTTTGTTGGAAGTTGCATAATTATTGCGTTATTACTGTTAATTGTGATACAATGTATATTGATAGGCATGCGATCGCAGGACCTGGCAGGGAGAATCATATGCTGTGGGGTCGGCGGTCTCATAGGAATACAAAGTTTTATTAATATCGGTGTTGCTACAAAAATACTGCCCAACACAGGCGTTCCGTTACCTTTTGTAAGCTATGGACTGACTTCTCTGGTTAGTTTATATATCGGTATAGGACTTGTACTGAATGTTGGCCTGCAGCCTAAAAAATACCAGTAAGGAGTGAATAATAATGAATATAGGACTGATTGCCCACGACTCAAAAAAGGCATTAATGCAGAATTTCTGTATTGCTTATAGAGGAATTTTAAGCAAACACAGTCTTTATGCTACCGGAACTACCGGAAGATTAATTGAAGAAGTCACGAACCTGAAAGTTCACAAATATCTGGCCGGACCTCTTGGCGGAAAACAGCAGTTAGGTGCTCAGATTGCACAGAACGATATCGATGCTCTGATCTTTTTAAGGGAGCCTTCTAATCCAAAACCCCATGATCCGGACTTGAATGATGTCATTCGTATGTGTGATACCTACAATATTCCGTTAGCTACGAACCTGGCAACAGCGGAACTTATCGTATTAGCAATAGACAGAGGAGATCTTGATTGGCGTGAAATGTATCGATAAAGTATATAAATCAGCTCTGGCTGCAGTGTCATCTGCACTGCTTTTGTCTGCCTGTATCTTTCATCCGAAAGCCGTAGTTGCAGACTATGAAACAGACACTTATAATAAGAGTCTATATAAAGAAAAGTTATATGCATCCGACTTATGTATCGCATCCGGTGATGTCTCTTTAGACGGCATTTCATCATCAGTAACAGAGAATCTGTATTCTGCTGCACTGTTTGATCTGAACGGGAAAAAGGTTGATTTTTCATATAATGTATACGAAAAAGTATATCCGGCAAGTACAACAAAGCTTATGACTGCACTCATTGCATTGAAATATGCTGATTTGTCCGAAGTAGTGACTGTATCGTCACACGCGGATAAAGACAGTTTTGCGGCAGATGAACAGACCTGTGGTCTGGAAACCGGAGACCGGCTTACATTACTGGATCTTCTGTATGGCCTGCTTCTGCATTCAGGTAATGATAATGCGGTTGCTGTGGCAGAATATATCGGGGGAACAATGGAAGAATTCGCAGATATGATGAATGAAGAGGCAGAAAAGATCTTTGCTACGGGAACACATTTTGTGAATTCCAGTGGTCTTCATGATGATAATCATTATACGACTGCGTACGACCTGTATCTGATATTTGATCAATGCATGCAATATGATAAATTTATGGAAATCATCAGTTCCAGATCCTATACGGCTGATATCACTGGCGCAGACGGATATGTACGGCAGGTTACATGGGAACCGACAAATTACTATGCGACAGGAGAAGCTACGCTGCCGGACAATGCAACTGTAATTGGTGGCAAGACCGGAACAACAACACCGGCTGGTAACTGTCTGGTTCTGCTTGAAGAAGATGAAGAGCAGCATCCATACATTTCAATCGTGATGGGTGCTGACACCAAGGCATTACTATATCAGGATATGACAGCCCTGATCAATGCAATTCCCGGGGATAATGAATGAGAAAATCTACAAAACAATCAACCATGAAGGGACTGTTAAAAAATGTAAGCTGCCGTTTTTCGTGATATCACTGAGCGGCAGCCGATTCATTTTCAGCAGTCCCTTGCTTCATGGCAATTCTCATTATAAATTGAGCCCTATATGCCTTTAATCAGAACCGCCGATTCTTCCATAAAGGCTGATTAAATATAATCCACACAATCCTATGATCGTATAGATAATACGCGACAGCCATGACAGATTTCCAAAAATAACGGCAACAAGATCCAGTCGGAAGATTCCAACCAGAAGCCAGTTGACTGCTCCGATGATCACCAGTGTTAATGCAGTATTATCGAACCATTTCATATGATTTCCTCCTTTTATCATACTGAAGCTAGTATGAGCGTCTTAGAGAGGAAATATACATTTTTTGAAGGGAAAAATAATCAGATGAACGAAAAGCTTCCATATTATCCATATTCTGAATATCTGAAATCAAAATATCAGGAAAAAGTATATAAGCTCCCGGTCAATCTTCCTCTGACCTGTCCGAACCGTCTGCTCGGAGAGGGATGCACCTTCTGTGCAGAGTCAGGAACCGGGTTCGAAGCATTGAGTAATCAGCTGTCGGTCCGGGAACAGCTGGAAAAGACACGCATACATATTGAAAAAAAGTATCATGCACATAAGTTTATTGCATATTTTCAAAATTATACCAATACTTTTCTCCCGGCAGAGCGTTTCCGGGAATATCTTGAGGAAGCATTAAGTGTTCCCGATATTGTAGAAATCGCAGTATCTACGAGACCAGACTGTATCCGTGAAGATTATCTTGATATTCTGCAGGAGATATCTCGTTCACATGAAGTACAGATTACAATAGAACTTGGCCTTCAGACGGTCAATTATCATACATTGCAGCAGATCAACCGTGGGCATGGTCTTGCAGAGTATATTGATGCTGTTCTTCGAATCCGGCCATACGGTTTTGATATCTGTACACATATGATTTTGAATCTGCCTCAGGATGATACAGAAGACGCCATTGAATCTGCAAAAATCATCTCTGCTCTGAAAACAAACGTTGTAAAAGTACATTCTCTTTACATTGCCAAAAACACAAGGTTGTGTGAAGCGTATGAAAATGGTACAATAACTTTATGCTCAAAAGAGGACTATCTCTTTCGTCTTATGATGTTTCTGGAATATCTGGATCCATCAATTGCGGTAGAGCGTCTGTTCAGTCGGATTCCGTCAGAGGATGCTGTCTTCTGTAACTGGGGAACCAGCTGGTGGAAATTAAAAGATGAATTGCTTATGATGATGAAAGAAAATAGTAGTTATCAAGGGAAACACTATGACTATCTTGATGGTGCTGCGCTTAGACTATTAGATTAGGAGGCTTATCAGGCTTTGGCTGGAAAAGAATTAACAAATATAAAGGTATATCATAAAAAAGGACATATTAATATTGGTATTATCATCTTTGGTGTCATATTTGTCTATTTATTTGTTACAGTATTGATGTATCTTACCAATAAGCATATTACTGCATACGAAGTTCGTGAAGGCTCTATCCTCAAGGATAATTCCTATACCGGTTTTATTCTGCGTGAGGAAGAGGTCATTAAGGCAGAGAGCGGTGGATATATTAACTTCTTTGCTACGGAGGGAAGTAAAGTCGGAGCCAAAAGCAGGATTTACTCTCTGTCCGATAAAAAGCTGGACTTTAACAGTGACAATTCAGAAACTCAGGAACTGACTGCCGAAGAACAGGCATCTATGCTTGTAAGAACACAGGCGTTCTGTGAAGATTTTGATGATCAGAAATTCAGCGATGTTTATTCCATGAAAGACACCATTACTGATGTTCTTGATGGAAAATCCAGTCAGAGCCGAAAGATCCAGCTTGATGCTATGGCTTCCGAAGGACAGAATGGTCTGCAGGTATTCAATGCATCCGGAGACGGAATTATCGCCTATTCAACAGATGGATATGAAAACATAACACTTAGTGACCTGACAGAAGATATCCTGAATAAAAAGGGGTATGAGTCTTCAAGCGTAAAAGATAATACGCAGGTAAAAAAGGGAGATGCAATCTATAAACTGATACAGGATAATAAATGGAATATCGTGATTCTTCTCAGTGATGAAAGTGCAAAAGACATGTCTGAGATGACAAGTGTAAAAGTTCGTTTTTCAAAAGACAATGAAACTGCAGTTGCAGGCTTTTCCGTGCAGAAAATCAATGGAATGAATGTCGGAGTCCTTTCGTTCAGCAATTCTATGGTCCGCTATGTACAGGAGAGATACCTGGATCTGGAGCTGATTCTTCAGGATGTATCCGGACTGAAGATTCCAAAATCTGCTGTCACGGAAAAAGATTTCTATCTGGTTCCACAGGATTATCTGACTCAGGGAGGTAACAGCAATAATACCGGAGTTCTGATCGATAATGGGGACAAAAACGCGGAATTCCAGAGTGTAGAGGTCTACTATCGGGATGAAGAAAACGGAACAGTATATCTTGACCCCAATGATTTTAAGAAAAACACGTCTCTTCGAAAACCGGATTCTACAGAGACTTATCCTCTGGAAAAGACCATGAGTCTTAAAGGAGTATATAATATAAATAAAGGCTATGCCGTTTTCAAACAGATTCATATCCTCTGCGAAAGTGATGAATACTATATTGTGGAAGCCGGCAGCAATTATGGACTTGCAAACTATGATCATATCGCACTGGTTGGTAAAGATGTTCATGAAAATGACGTAGTGTATTAAAAAGGAGAGATACAGAAATGTTAAGAGAAAATCTTGAAGCAGTAGAAGCAAATATTCAGGCCGCATGTGAACGGGCAGGCAGAGACCGCAGCGAAGTTACACTGATCGCAGTCAGTAAGACAAAACCAGTAGAAACCCTTCAGGAAGCCTATGATCTTGGCGTACGGATATTTGGTGAAAATAAAGCCCAGGAACTTGCAGGTAAATACGAAGTCCTTCCGGATGATATTCACTGGCATATGATCGGGCATATGCAGCGCAATAAAGTAAAATACATTGTTGACAAGGTTGATCTCATTCATTCCGTTGATTCAGTCCGACTTGCGGAAACAATTGAGAAAGAGGCTGAAAAACGTAACGTTACGGTAAATATCCTCATTGAGGTAAATGTTGCGAAAGAGGAAAGCAAATACGGCCTCATGCCGGAAGAAGTCATTGATTTTGTGGATAAACTTGCAGATTTTCCGCATCTGCGTGTAAAAGGTCTCATGACAATTGCTCCTTTTGTAGATGATCCGGAGGAAAATCGCCCGATTTTCGCGCATTTACGCAAATTATCTGTTGACATCGCAAAGAAAAACGTTGATAATATGTCTATGGGTATTCTTTCTATGGGTATGACCAATGATTATCAGGTAGCTATAGAAGAGGGTGCAACAATGGTCCGGGTTGGAACCGGAATTTTTGGTGCGCGTGATTATACTCAACAAGTATAAACCTAGGATAGGAGAAGATTGAAGATGGGAGTATTAGATAAATTCTTAAATATCATGAAGTTAGACGACGAAGATTACGATGATGACGAATTCTTCGACGATGACGATTATGATGATGATTATGAAAAGAAGCCCAAGAGAAGTCTCTTTCATAAAGAAAAGGAAAAGGATTACGACGATTACGATGATGATTATGAAGTTCCTGCAAAGACAAAATCATCATATTCAAATAATAAAGTAACACCGATGCGTCAACCTTCAAGAAGAAGCAGTGTAAGCATGGAAGTATGTGTCATCAAACCAAATTCCGTTGATGACGCACGTGAGATTACAGAGACTCTTTTAAGTGGTCGTACTGTAATCCTGAATCTGGAAGGCATGGATCTTGAAGTAGCACAGCGTATTATTGATTTTACTTCAGGTGCTACATTTGCAATCAGCGGCAATCTTCAGAAGATTTCCAATTACATATTCCTGGTTACACCGACAAATGTAGATATTTCCGGTGATCTTCAGGATCTTCTGAACACCTCATTTGACGCGTCATCTATGAGGTCAAGGTTCTAATGAATAAAGAAGAGAGCATGTTGCAAAAAAGGCTCATTGAGCTGTCCCGTATGGCATATAACCGGGGAATTGTCACATTCTCTGATTTTCTTAATCTGAATGAATTAAATATTCTTCATACTACGCCAAAGAACATGTTTTTATCACAGTATAAGACATATGGCGGATATGACTTATCAGAGCGTCAGATGGCAGCATTTCTACCTGATGCTCTTTATTATGATTATGAATATCCTGTCCGGATTATTGAAATCAGACCATTGAATAAACGATTTGCAGAAGAACTGACTCACAGGGATTATCTGGGAGCTGTGATGAATCTGGGGATTGAGCGCTGCAAGCTGGGAGATATTATAGTGGAAGAGGGGCGTGCTCTGCTTTTTGTAAAAGAAGAAATGGCCGAATATATTGCTGAACATCTCACACAGATTCGACACACAAGTGTAGCAACAACATTTACCGCAGAATTCAACAGTGATTATGAACCGGATTATGAGGAACTGAAGGGAACCGTTCCGTCAATTCGTCTGGATACCGTCCTGTCCATCGCATATCCGCTTTCGAGAAGCAAACTGACAGCGCTCATTGAAGGTGCAAGAGTGTTTGTGAATGGAAAACTGGTCACAAGTAATGGATACCGGTTGAAAGAAAATGATATGATATCTGTTCGAAAAATGGGGCGAATCGCTTATATGGGAATTCTTTCCGAAACGAAAAAAGGACGTTATATGATATCTGTCAGAAAATATATCTGATACACAAACATAATAGAATTAATAATAATATGAGGCTTGGGAATACTATGAATACACACAAAAAACGTTATGTCTATTACATGAGAGCATTGATCAGTATATGCCTGCTTACCATACTGGATCAGATTACCAAATATGCGGCAGTCGGCAATCTGAAAGATAAGCCGTCCTGCGTTCTGATTCCCGGTGTATTTCAGCTGGAATATCTTGAAAACCGGGGAGCGGCATTTGGACTGTTTCAGAATCAGAGAGTTTTCTTTCTTATCAGCGTAGTTATCATATGCATTATTGTGATACTGTTTTACAGCAGGGTACCTTTTGAACGCAGATTTTTACCATTAAGAATCTGTGCAGTCCTGCTCATCTCAGGAGCTTTCGGCAACTGCATTGACCGGATCCGACTCGGGTATGTAATAGATTTCTTTTATTTTAAGCTGATAGATTTCCCGATATTTAATGTGGCAGACATTTATGTAACGGTTTCTGCTTTTCTGATTATTCTGCTCATATTTTTCTATTATAAGGAGGAAGAACTTGAAAGAATACTTCATCGTTGAAAATCAGGCCGGTGACCGTATAGACCGGTATCTTTCGGAAGAATTGGAGGACAGATCAAGATCCTATATTCAAAAGTTAATCAAAGATCAGTACGTAATCGTTAATGACAAGCCTGTAAAAGCCAATTACAGGCTTTCTTTGGGTGACAGGGTAGAGATAGAGCTTCCGGAGGCAAAGGAGCCCGACATCGTTCCTGAGGATATTCCTGTAGATATCTTGTATGAAGATCAGGATATTATCATTGTGAACAAACCAAAACAGATGGTTGTCCATCCTGCTCCGGGACATTACACCGGAACACTCGTAAATGCACTGATGTATCATTGCGGAAGTGAATTATCCGGTATCAATGGAACCATGCGTCCGGGAATTGTACACCGCATTGATATGGACACCACCGGTTCACTGGTTGTATGCAAGAATGATATGGCACATCAGAGTCTCTCAGAACAACTCAAGGAACATTCCATCCGACGTATCTATGTAGCCGTTGTTCATGGAAATATTAAAGAAGAATCGGGGATAGTCAATGCTCCGATCGGCAGGCATCCGGTTGAGCGCAAAAAGATGAGCATTCATGCAAAAAACGGTCGGGAAGCAGTCACACATTTTAAAGTTCTGCAAAGATTTGGGGATTACACATATATTCAATGCGAACTTGAAACCGGAAGAACTCATCAGATTCGTGTCCATATGGCCAGCATTGGACATCCCTTGTTGGGCGATGAGGTATATGGTCCCAGAAAATGTCCGTTTCCGTATCTGCAGGGACAGACATTGCATGCAAAGACAATTGGTATCATTCATCCAAGAACCGGTGAATATCTGGAAATCAATGCACCTCTTCCTGACTATTTTATTCAATTATTAGACAGACTAAGAAAACTTAAGAATTAAAATAATGTGATAATTCTATACTTTTCTCTTCAATTATTGTATAATAGCTTTATATTAATCATGAGGAGCGTGAAGTATATGGCTAAAACAAATACAATTATTACTATCGGAAGAGAGTATGGTAGTGCTGGGCGCGAGATTGGATATAAGGTTGCAAAAGACCTTGATATCAAATTATATGATAAAGAGATGTTGGAAAGAGCAGCAAAAGAAAGCGGAATCTGCGAAGAGCTGTTTCAGACACATGATGAGAAGCCAACAAACAGTTTCCTGTATTCTCTGGTAATGGATTCTTATTCTCTCGGCTATCCATCTTCAAATTATACGGATATGCCAATCAATCACAAGATCTTTCTTGCTCAATTTGACGCAATTCGTAAAATTGCAGATGAAGGCCCATGCATACTTGTAGGAAGATGTGCAGATTATGCACTGGAAGAATACGAAAATGTTCTGAGTGTGTTCATTCATGCAGATATCAATGCAAGGGTCAGAAGAATTGCAAGAATCTATGATCTTACGGATGCAAAAGCAAAGGATATTATTCGTAAAACAGACAAAAAGAGAGCCAGCTATTATAACTATTACAGCAACAAAAAATGGGGTGCTGCAGAAAGCTATAATATCTGTCTGGACAGTTCGATTCTGGGAATTGACGGAACTGCCGAAGCAATTGAAAAAATAATTGAAATTAAAGAGCGGGACTGCAGTAAAAAGATCTGACGATTACTCTGTCACGCGCGATTCCCACAAGAAAATCCTGAGATATATCAATTTATCTCAGGATTTTCTTTGTGTCGAACATAAGGAACACGCTCCGGCCACCCGGAAATATTTCCATTTAATATCGCAGTAAACATCCTCTGTTTTGCACCTGGATGCTCTATGTTCAGCTGTTTTACAAGCTCCTTGGCATACTGGCGCTTTGTATATCCATCAATCGGACAACGGCTGGTCACAACCGGAAGCTGGTACTTATTCTTAAATCCGATGACCTCTGCCTCTTCCACAAACATGATCGGACGGATGACTGTAAGATCCATACGGTCCAGATACGTACGCGGAGAGAAAGAGTAAAAGCGGCCTTCGAACAGCATGGATAAAATCATGGTTTCTATGATATCATCCTTGTGATGAGCATATGCCACTTTATTACATCCCATCTCTTTTACCACCTGATTTAATGCACCTTTTCTCATCTTTGCACACAGAGAGCAGGGATTGCTTTCCTTTCGTTCTTCAAATAATATATGTGCAATATCCGTCTTTACGATCTTATAGGGAACTCCAAGCTCTTCGCACAGTTTTACGACCGGTGTAAAATCACATTCGCGGTATCCAAGATCCACAGTCACGGCACTGAGTTTAAAATGCTTTGGATAAAATCGCTGCAGACCATGCATGGCATATAATAGAGTCAGGCTGTCCTTGCCTCCTGAGATTCCAACTGCAATATGATCCCCCTCTTCAATCATCTGATATTCATCAACAGCTTTTCTTGTATAGCTGAGTAATTTCTGTAGTTTCATTTTCATCTGTCCTTTCGTAATATCCAGACTATATTTTAGCAGAAGCGCACGCCAATGTACATAATATTTTCTTAATATCGTTTTATGAATTCATGAAGTATGTTGATATCATCCGGTAAAACAATTAAGATAGAAGATAATAAAACGGACAAATAACAGACGGAAAGGATGATCCTATGAAGAGATGGATTCATGCTTCTTTGATATTATTTTTACTGATTAGCGTAGTTCTTTTTGATACCACTGTATTTGCAAACTCATCCTGGCAGTGGATATCAGAAACAAGACCGTTTGACCTCCTTCCCATAGTTGCCGTTGCTACCATTTTTATTGAAACAGCTGCAATCAATTGGGGTGGAAACGTACATCGCCTTTATAAAGTATTTGGTATGAATATACTGGCAAACATGGTATCTTTTCTTGTACCATATCTTCTGAACTGGGCAGACCAGGTTACACATATGAAATACCCTGTATTTTCTGATATGATACAATATGATCATATCTATACAGTCGGAACATATTATTTCATTCTGACGTTATTGGCAGAAGGACCGATCATGTACTTTTCTTTAAAAAAAGATGTGGGAGATACTAGAAAAAAGCGCCTCTTATCTGCAATTATTATCAGTAATCTGATAACCACGATTCTGGTTGCTGTGATTGAACGATCTGTCTGTTATGGAATCTGGTAATCATTCCTGTCTCTTTCTGTAGTCATACGCTTATTTTTGAGTTATGGTTCCCGAAGATGTACAGCTGTCGCAGCTTTCCGGCGTCTGTCTTCATCGATTGCTGCATAGTGCTTTTTGGTCGTATTGACATCTTTATGCCCCAGAACATCTGCGACCAGATAAATATCGCCCGTTTCTTTATACAGAGAGGTACCATAAGTGCTTCTTAATTTATGTGGTGTGATTTTTTTATTCGGTGTTACCTGACGGGCATACTTTTTTACCATGTTTTCAATGGCTTGGACCCCCATGCGTTTCTTCTGAGAAGACAGGAATAATGCATTTTCATGGCCGGAGAGGGGAGTAATGGATTTCCGGTCACCTTCTATGTAATTAATCAGCGCCTCTGCAACTTCTTCACCAAAATATACAACCATCTGTCCACCGCCTTTTCGCGTAACCGTGATACCATTATTTTTAAAATCAACGTCGGTAAGATCGAGACCCACACATTCAGAGACTCGGATTCCGGTTCCCAGAAGAAGTGTCAGAATCGCCAGATCACGATCGCGTGTTTTCTTATAATAAGTAAGTGCCTGACCGGTCAGATGATCACCTGCAGTTTCTACATAATCAAGCAGCATGGCAACTTCATCCGTATCCAGACGAATGATCGCTTTTTCATGGAGCTTTGGCATATCCACGAGCAAAGTAGGATTTTTCGAAATCATCTGATGTTTAAAATAATAATTGTAAAAACTGCGTAATGCAGACATTTTTCTGGACAATCCCTTTTCCCCGTTTGTTATTAGTTCCCCGTCATTTTCACGTGTATATACTTTTAAGTATTCCATGTATTCCTCAATATCCACAGGTTCCAGCCGTTCCAGATCCTGAAGTGTAAACTGATCCATGGTATAATTCTTGTATACAGGATTATTATCTACTAAATAATGAAAAAAAACCCGGATATCATATGCATAGCTAATGCGGGTCTTTGCTGAAGATCTTGGTTCAATCGCACGAAAATAATCTTTCGCAAATGGCGGTAATGTTTTCAGAACTTCACGAAGACGTATGGTCTGATCTATACGAGTCTGTTCATGGTAGGTACGAGTTTTTTGTGTATCAGTCATAAAAAATCCCCCTTAAAAGAAATGTATGAACCCCTTAATTGCATTTATCATACCATATCCTTCATTTTTCGTCTATATCTTTTGGAAAAATCGGTATTTGTCGTATAGATCTATTTGAAAACCTGCGATTTCACAAGAACGCTTCGACGCTCATTCGCTTACCTCAGCTTTTCTTGTGAAATCGCATGATTCAAATTTTATATTTTCTACAGATGAATGGAATAATCATACTGCAGGAATCTGATTGATAGAATAAACATTACGAGTAATACACCTGTAGCAATCAACATGATCACGCTGTTCTTCATCGGCATCCGACCACTTCGTTTCAGGGCTTTTTTCCGATACATAATAAATCCGCGTATTCCGATGCAGATTGCACATACAACCACGAATTCAATAAGAATCTGTACTACAGACGATCCCAAAAATGCAATTCCAAGACCACAGATTGCAAAAGAATTGCCAAGGGCACCAAGTCCGTTTGCACCCCAGTCTCTTCCATAAACCCATAAAAAATCTTTTCCCGTGATTCCTTCAAATATAGTAAGACCAATTCCATATAAGATAAAAAATATACCGATTCCTTTCACTACATAGGAGGTAACTACGGCGATATCTGCCTCAGGAGGTGACAGATGCGAAAATGCCACAACAAACATTTTTCCGAGTAAAATCCATAATATAAGATAAAGAATACTCTTTCCTAAAAATTTTTTATCAATATCTTCCTTCATAATTTGTTCCAACCTCACTTTCCAGGTATTTTTATCACCATAAAGTACACTTTCATCGAGATCGGCAACACTGATATCATCCATGATGATTGTTTCACATGTGGCTTTAATTTCTTTTAACTTCTGCTCTTCCTCCTGCAGTTCATTCAGCCTTTTTTCCATCACCGAACTCAGGGATGTTTTGCCATCCAGAACCTCCTGAATATCCGGAACGGACACATTCAGAAGCCGCAGTGTTTTTATCTGCTTCAGTCGTCTGACATCTTCATCTGAATATTCCCGATACCCGTTCAGCTTTCTAACCGGGTGGATCAGATTTTCTTTCTCGTAATATCGGATATTCACACTCTTTATCCCTGTCACCTGCTCTACTTCTTTTATCAGCATTTGCTTCACCTCTCATAAATTTAAATTCATACGCGTATGTCTTTTCTTTCCTAAATCATAGACCCTAAAGTCGCTATAATGTCAATTATTTTTTTAATATTTATATATACAAATCTAATTATAAACAAAAAGACAATGCCTGAAAAGGAAAATTGTTCCTGAATTCCGGCATTGCCATGGGTGAGTATAATATATATAAGATAAAGAATTTTCTTATATATCGGCAGATAGATTCATACATGTTATCTAGAATCCGTATCAAAATATGCAATCGTAATAAACTGTCCCTCCTGAATATCATCAGACGTCAGTCCATTAATTTTTTTCAATTCATCAATATATTCGGTAACAGAATCATAATTCTCATTCATATATTCTTCTGCAATATTCCATAATGTATCTCCGGAAACAATCTGAATGCTTTTATAATATTTATGATCTGCAGTATTAGTATAATCTGTACGATCATGAGCGTCTACAAGACGTGTTCCATAAAATACACTGATTCCCAAAACCAGGATCAAAGCTGTAAAGACAAGCATCATTCTTTTCAAATATACATCTCTTCTTCTTTTACTAGTTACATGTAATCTGTGTGCATTCATGACAATTCCTCCTCATATGATACTTATATCCCCTTTTGCGAACAATAGTTCTGAACATCTGTTCGCTTCTGTATTTGTATTATATATCCAGAACATGTGTTTGTCAATATAGGAACTGCAAAAAAATCGAACATATTTTCTAAACATTTGTTTGCGTTTTCAACTTTCCTATGATAAAATATTTATATTAAGAATTTCGTATCATATTTGATATACAAGGAGGATTTCATGGCTCAGGGTAAAATCAGTGCAAAGCAACAGGAAATATTAGAATATATTAAGTCTCAGATTCTGGAAAGAGGTTTTCCGCCTTCTGTTCGTGATATCTGTGAAGCAGTTCATTTAAAATCCACTTCTTCCGTACATTCTCATCTGGAGACACTGGAAAAGAACGGATATATCCGCAGAGACCCGACTAAGCCCCGTGCAATAGAGATTCTGGATGATACATTTAATTTTAATCGCCGTGAGATGGTTAACGTTCCGATCGTTGGCCGTGTTGCCGCCGGAGAACCACTTCTTGCAGAGCAGAATATTGAAAATTACTTCCCTATTCCAATGGATTATATGCCGAACAATCAGACTTTTATGCTGAAAGTCAGAGGCGACAGTATGATTAATATCGGAATCTACGATGGAGATTTTGTACTGGTTGAACAGACCCCGACTGCACGTAACGGTGAAGTTGTCGTTGCACTTGTTGAAGATGGAGCAACTGTAAAACGCTTCTTCAAAGAAGAAGGTATTTATAGGCTTCAGCCTGAGAACGACGCTTTAGATCCGATTATTGTTTCGGAAGTGCAGATTATGGGAAAGGTTATTGGCGTTTTCCGTTTTCTGCGTTAATTATGTTTGTTGACAAATCACATATAAGAATTGCCGCAGAATGCAGCTGCATCATTCAGAGAGCAACAGCGTTCTGCGGCAATTCTATTTTTTAACATATTTTTTATCTTATAATTCACTGAGCCTGTCAATTCTTTTTCCATCGTTCCAGATGCGTTCCAGATTATAGAATTCTCTGCTTTCCCGGTCAAACACATGAACGATCACGTCACCATAATCCATAAGCACCCATGATCCGCCATGTTGTCCCTCGCACTGCTTCTGCTGGAATCCTGCCTGATGCATTTTTTCACTTACATTATCTACCAGTGCGCTTACCTGGCTGTCACTGGTACCATCTGCTATAACAAAATAGTCTGCGAGAACGGATATGTTTGAAATATCAATAATACAGACATCTCTTCCTTTTTTATCTTCCAGTGCCGTAAAAGCGACACGTGCCATTTCCTTTGCCTGATCCATACTAATCCTCCCTGCCTAATTCTTTCTTATAATATTCATACGTCATTTGCGTCATCGGATCCACAGATATATTACGGGTATTCAGGTATACCAGAGAATCTTTCAGTATCCTGTACAGACATGCATCAATATCTGTGAAAGCAAGCTTGCGAACATCAGCCATATTGGGCAGTTTTTTTCTTCCCGGTTCCATATAATCTGCAATATATACGATTTTTTCCAGGAGAGACATTCCGGGCCTTCCGGTTGTATGACTTCGAACAGCATCCAGAATCTCCCGCTCTTTGATATGGTATTTTTCTTCTGCTATGAATGCTCCGAGCTTCGCATGCAATAGACTTGGATTTTTTCGTTCTACCTCGGATACGCCAAGATGATGTTTTTCACACAGCTGGATTTTTTTATCTCCGGGAATGCATTTGGCACAGTCATGAAGAAGACCCGCAAGAAGTGCCTGTTCCAGGTCTGCCTCATAGCGCATTGCCATAGCCGCCGACGTGTACATAACTCCGAGAGTATGCTGGAATCGATCCTTATCCAGTTCTTTTTCAAGTTTTATACGTATCTTTGTAATCTTATCGTCCATTTCTTTTCCTCTTTTAATGTTCTGTTAAAGACTCACTTACGGAGCAGAATGCATGATCTGTCCTGATATAAGTGATGCTCCGATATATACGTTTCTACTTCTGCCGGAACATAAGAGGCAATGCATCTGCCCTCTTTTACTTCTTCCCTGAGTTCATGAGATGAAACTTTGACAGGGGAAGTCGCAAAGAGCTCTATTCTGGCATCATACTTTTCCCTCAGATACCGGATCTGAGTATTCATCTTTTCTACTGTATTTATATCATCCCGGTACGTTGCCAAAACAGTACAGGTACGAAAGAATCGTTCCGGATATCTCCATGACTCAATAGTAAATAAAGAATCCGCTCCTAAGATAAAGTAAAACGCATCACCCGGATGTGCTTTTGTCAGGTATTCCATCGTACTGTAAGAATAAGAAATCTTTGTACGTTCTGCCTCGTATAACTCTATCTTGAACTGCGGGAAAGGCCGAATTGCAAGTTCTGTCATACGAATCCGGTCTTCCACCTCCGATTCCATGGAAGAAGACTTCTTATGCGGAGGATTTCCATTTGGCATAAACCATACCTGATCCAGATCAAATGATTCATATGCGGCCTGTCCCAGCATCAGGTGCCCGTTGTGTATCGGATCAAAGGTTCCGCCCATAATTCCAGTCTTCATAACACCCTCCATCTCTGCATTGCTGTTTCCGTTCCATAATTACGGAAGCTGAATTTTTTTATTCTTATCTTTTCCTTCTTTATATAGAACGATCTTCTTACCGATTACCTGAACCACCTGGGAACGGGTACGTTCCGCAATTACTTCCGCAAGCGCACGCGGATCATCCGCACAGTTCTTGAGAACACTGATCTTAATCAGTTCTCTTGCGTCCAGAGCTTCCTGGATTGCACTGGTAACTTCCGGAGTCATACTGTTCTTCCCAATTTGGAATATCGGTTCCATAGTCATCGCAAGGCTTTTCAAATATGCTCTTTGTTTTGTTGTCATCTTTTCATTCTCCTGTAATATACCTATTTATAATAATCAAACTGAAGCCCATACATACGCACGGTGTCGCCTTCCTGAATTCCAGCTGCTTCCAGCTGTTCAAGAATCCCGGATTCTTTTAAGAATTTCTGGAAAAATGCAAATCCTTTTTCAGAATCCAGATTCGTATATCCCAGCATTTTCTCAATCTTCGGTCCTTCCACTACATACATATCATCTTCCTTTTCAACTGTATACGGAAGATCATCCAGTAAGAGCTCTTCTTCCGGGAAATATTCCTGCTCAAATACGATCGGTGCCTGATCAAGTCCCTTCAGCTGTTCAGATACATAATATAAAAGATCCTGGATGCCTTCTCCTGTGACTCCGGATATCGGGAATACACGGGCTCCTTTTGGCTCGAATTCATCTTTCAGACGTTTCAGCGGATCATCTTCGTCAGAATATATGACATCAATCTTATTTGCAGCAATCACCTGTGGCCGTTTTGCGATTTCCGGATTATAAGCTTCCAGTTCGGCATTGATCTTATAGATATCATCTACCGGATCACGTCCTTCAGTTCCTGCAGCATCTACAACATGGATCATTAACTTGGTACGTTCAATGTGACGCAGAAATTCATGTCCAAGCCCCACTCCCTGAGAAGCTCCTTCTATCAGTCCGGGAATATCTGCAATTACGAATCCCTTTCCATCCTTCAGATCAACAACCCCGAGATTAGGATTCAGTGTTGTAAAATGATAATTCGCAATCTTTGGCTGTGCATTAGTAACTCTGGACAAAAAAGTAGATTTTCCTACATTTGGAAATCCTACAAGACCTACATCTGCAATCACCTTAAGCTCAAGATCCACATACAATTCTCTGGAAGGCTGCCCGGGCTGTGCATACTTTGGCACCTGCATGGTCGCAGTCGCAAAATGCTGATTTCCCAGACCACCTTTGCCGCCTTTTAAAACAATCTGTCTGCGATTATCTCCGGACATGTCCGCAATTACTTTTCCGGATTCTGATTCTTTAATTACAGTTCCTTCCGGAACTTTCAATATAATATCATCTGCATCTGCTCCGTGGCATCTGCGCTTACCGCCCGGTTGTCCGTCTTTTGCCGTGTATTTTCTTTTGTGTCGATAATCCTGAAGCGTATTCAGTCCTTCATCCACTTCAAATATCACATCTCCGCCACGGCCTCCGTCTCCGCCATCCGGTCCGCCATTCGGTACATATAATTCGCGGCGAAAACTGACGTGACCGTCGCCTCCTTTACCGGATCTGATATATATCCTTGCTCTGTCTGCAAACATACGTCTTTCCTTTCTGTTCGATCATATTTTCTGTGACATAAAAAAGAGCGCTGCATCATAACTGTAAACGGAGTTAACTGCAACGCTCTTTTCAACTCATAATTAAGCTACCGGATAGATAGAAACCTGTTTCTTATCTCTTCCTTTTCTTTCAAATCTTACCACACCATCAACGAGTGCAAATAAAGTATCATCTCCACCGCGACCTACGTTGATACCTGGATGGATCTTTGTTCCACGCTGTCTGTAAAGGATATTACCAGCTTTAACGAACTGTCCGTCAGCTCTCTTGGCACCAAGTCTCTTAGACTCAGAATCTCTACCGTTCTTTGTAGAACCAACACCTTTTTTATGAGCGAAAAACTGAAGGTTTAATTTCATCATGGTTGTTACACCTCCTCGAATGTTAAATCAATATATTCTGCATAGTTCTCATCATCAACCATCTGCTCCAGTCCCAGAACCATTGTTTTCAAAAGAAGCTGTGTAGCATCAGACACTTCCCCGCCGATGTAACAGGAAATCATCCCATCTTTCTCATCAGAACTGAGTGAAATATCGTCATCCGTAAACTGATCAATCGCATTGATCGTATTGATGACAAGAATTGATGCTGCTGCACAGACGATGTCATGTCCTGCATCATCATATCCCGCATGCCCTTTTGTCTGAAAACCTGTATATTCGTTCTGAGCGTTTTGATAAATGGTTACATGAATCATGGATGTTCTCCAATATTAAGCGTTGATTTTTTCAATCTTTACTGCAGTATACTGCTGTCTGTGACCATTTTTCTTATGGTATCCAGTTTTTCTCTTATACTTGTAAACGATAACTTTTCTTGCTTTACCGTTCTCAACTACAGAAGCTTCAACTGTTGCACCTTCAACAGTAGGATTACCAATCTTTAATCCATTGTCACTTACTGCAAGCACCTGGTCAAATGTATAAGTCTCTCCGGCTTCTACACCAAGCTTCTCTACTTTAATGATATCGCCTTCTGCTACTTTGTACTGTTTACCACCTGTTGCTATAATTGCGTACATATGGCACCTCCTATTATCATTACTCGCCAACTACGGTGTCCGACCTGTAACAGGGCAGAACTTAAACCTCATTGTGCGGCACACTATTGCATGATATCATATGATTTCATAAAAATCAAGTGTTCTGCATCAATTATTTTCAATATTTTTTTCAGAATTCACCTGAAGAAGAATCAACGCAGCTATCACACATACGATTCCTGCAAGATTCAGAAAATCCAGACGTTCATGGAAGAAAATCACTCCAAACAGACTGGCAGCCACAACCTCAAAGGATGCTATAATTGATGCTCTGCTGCTCTCCATATAGCGAAGCCCCAGAGAATACAACACATATGGCATGGCCAGTGTAATCACACTTCCGACTATAACAATCGGCATCTCTTTTATATGTTCTGCTATGATACAGAACGTATCTCCGGGATCACTGATCAGAAACGTACCTGAAGCTGCAAAAATAAAGGTATATACCGTCACAGTCATTGATTCATATCTGCCAACCAAAAATTTTCCGATAATACTGTAAAGCGCATATGCCAGACCGGTACATAATCCCAGAAAAAGTGTAAGAACAGGCTTTTCTCCCAGGTTTGCTCCTGACAACCCAACCACCAGAATACATCCCGTAAATGCAAGAAGAAGTGCAGCTACTTTCCGAAGTGTCAACGTCTCCCTGAAAAGGACTACTGATAAAACCAATACAAAAAACGGTGCAGTATACAACAAAACAACAGCAACCGACAATGATGCCATCTGTACCGTGGCCGCATATGCAAGATTGTTAACAAACAGGCTTCCAAATCCGGTACCCAGGAACCATTTCAGATCATTCTTTTCGATATGAAACTTTTGTCTGTCCGTAATCAACAGATACAGGACAAGAACCAGTGCAGCAGAACAGATTCGTACCGCTGCTGTCTGACGGGTACTGAATCCGAGCGATGCCACATATCTTGTCACAATTCCCATGGATCCCCACAGAACGGAAGCCGATAATACAAACAAAGGAGCCACTCTCTTCATTATGATTCTCCTGACAGATTCAATAACTTACATGCATTCTTATAAAATATTTTATCTTTTTCTACGTCCGTAAGTGGCATCTCTGAAAGAATCTTAACAAATTCCTTTTGTCCTGCCCATGGAGAATCTGTTGCAAACAGGATTCTTTCAGCGCCATGGGAACGAACCATTCTCAGGAACTGTTCCTGTGACATTCTGTCAAGCACAACAGCCGTATCCAGATATACATCTTCACCGACCAGATAATTCTCCACATCATCCCACATTTCATTACCGCCCATATGTGCCAGAACCAGCTTTACAGGCTTCACTTCATCCAGTAACTCACGCGCCATCTTCGGGGTACAGTGAACATCCTCCGGACATTTTGGATCCACACCTGCATGAACAACCACTGCAAGATCAAGCTCGGATGCATAACTGATGATCCTTTTATATTGGATGTCATTAAAATATCTGTCTTGATAGTCCGGATGAAGCTTAATCCCTTTCATGCCCATGTCGCGGATCTCGCGAAGTGCTGTTTTATAGTCTGTACAGTCCGGATGAATTCCGCCGAATGATATAATCGGAGCATCCTGATATTGTGCTGCGAAGCAGTTCACAGAAGACATCTGCGAGGCTTTTGTTACTGCCGGCAGTGCTACAGAGATATCGATTCCTGCCTCTTGCATGGAAGCCTTCAGTCCACCGTACATACCATTGGTACATGGAGTGGCCTGACATACTCCGCTGAGAAAATCAATTGTTTTTTCAGCAATCTTTTCCGGAAATATATGTGTATGGAAATCAATAATCATATTTCTCTTTCACTTTCTTTCTCTTTCATTTTGTCATAACAATATCCGATGATATCCCGTCGGGTAATAATGCCGATGAAATGTCCTCTGTCATCTACGACAGGCACATAATTCTGTTCCATAGCGCGTCCTATTAGATCTTCCATATTTGATTCAGCCGTCACGCACTGATAATCGACCCGACGTTCAATCTTCATGATACTAATCTCTTCTGCTTCTTTTATATTAAATAGATTCAATTTCTTTAATGACCACAGCAGATCACCTTCTGTGATCGACCCCACGTATTTGCCCTCTTTATTCAGAATCGGCACACTGGAATATTTGTGATATTCCATTATTTCCAACGCTTGTCTAAGTGTGTGATAGTCATATATGTAAGCAAGTTCACTTTTTGGCTTCAGGAAAAAAAGTATATTCATTACAAGACCTCCCCAAGTCTTCGTCATTTCATTATATGATTGTTTTTACAAAGATGTCATAGATTGCATTAATGGCTGCCGCAAAATCATGATTGCGGACACCGATGATAATATTCAGCTCACTGGAGCCCTGATCAATCATTTTTACATTCACATTGGCATGTGCCAGTGCAGAAAAGATTCTTCCGGATGTTCCGCGTGTTGCACGCATTCCTCTTCCTACGACTGCAATCAGTGCAAGATCCGATTCCAGTTCCAGAAAGTCCGGTTCAACTGCACGATGGATTCCTGCGATCACTTTCTGTTCTTTCTCTTCAAATTCATCCTGATGAACAAAGATCGTCATGGTGTCTATTCCGGACGGCATATGTTCAATAGAGATGTCATTTTGTTCAAACACTTCCAGTACTCGTTTACAGAACCCCACTTCTGAGTTCATCATCGCCTTTTCAACCGTAATAGATGCAAAATCCTTCTTTCCTGCAACACCGGTAATTACAAATCTCGGTTTTCTGCAGGTGTCTTCCACAATTAAAGTTCCTTTATCTTCCGGCGAATTCGTATTGCGGATATTGATCGGGATACCTTCCTTTCTTACCGGGAAGATTGCATCTTCATGAAGTACGGTTGCTCCCATATAGGAAAGCTCTCTGAGTTCCCTGTAGGTAATTACGTCAATTGGCTTTGGATTCTTAACAACCCTGGGGTCAGCGATCAGAAATCCGGAAACATCTGTCCAGTTTTCATACATGTCTGCATGCACTGCTTTTGCAACAATGGAACCTGTAATGTCCGATCCGCCTCTGGAAAAAGTCTGTACTCTTCCATCCGGTCTGGATCCATAGAATCCCGGTATGACCGCACGTTCTGTATGCTCAAGCCGTGCAGAGAGAATCTGATCGGTTTTTTCTGCATCAAAATTACCGTTTTCATCAAAAAATATTACATCCGCCGCATCAATAAATTCATAGTCAAGATATGCTGCCATAATAATACCATTCAGGTATTCTCCTCTGGATGCAGCGTAATCCCTTCCTACTTTCCTGCTGAAATTTGTTCGGATGATTTTGAATTCTTCGCTTAAGTCAAGTGACAGCCCAAGACCTTCAATGATACTGTTGTATCGCTCTTCAATATTATGGAACTGTTCAACAAAGCTTGTCTCACAATCTTCTGAATCATCTTCCAGAAGCGCCTGCCCATAGCAGCTATATAACATATCAGTAACTTTTGTATCATCTGGCGTACGCTTTCCGGGTGCGGAAGGAATGACATATCTTCTCGTCTCATCTTTTGAAATAATTCTGCCTACTTTTTTAAACTGCTCGGCACTCGCCAGCGAACTTCCACCAAATTTTACAACTTTTTTCATCTTCTTTCGTACTCCTTCAAAATACTTTTCTTTTTAACCTTTATTATATTACATCATTTTCTGGAGAACTTCAACGTATTACATCAGCAAATTTTGCATTCGTTGCTTTTTGAAGATCCTGAGGCGATAAGGTAATCTGCATTCCGAGTTTCCCGCCGCTTACATGCATTTTCGTAAGTTCACATGCATTTTCCTGTATAACCGTAGGAAACTGCTTTTTCATACCAATCGCAGTACATCCGCCTCTGACATAACCTGTTACCCGGGTCAGATCTTTCAGATGCAGCATTTCCAGGGACTTTTCACCGACAACCCTGGCCGCCTTCTTAAAATCAATCTCTTCTTCGATCGGAATGACAAAGACATAGTATCCACCCGTTTTTCCTGTCGTCACCAGCGTTTTGTATACCAGTTCATGTGCATATCCCAGCTTATCAGCCACCTGGATCCCATCTGTAAATTCATCACATTCATACTCTTCATACGTATAAGGAATCTTCTGTCGATCCAGCATACGCATTGCATTCGTCTTTACTTCTTTTTTACTCATATAATATCAGCTCCTGTTTTATCAGATCATATCCCATCCAAGATTCTCAAGCGAGATGTATGACTCTTCTTTCTGAAGATCTTTGTCATTTTTCGCATATACTTCCAGTCTGTGATAATGAAGCGGAACCAAAGAAGGATCCATTCCTATATAAGAAAGAAATGTTTCCATTACCAGATCTGGTTTCAGATTCTGTTCACTTCCGGTCGCGAGAAACAGATAGATGCTGTCACTTTCTTTTCCTTGCTCTCCCGGAAGAACTTCCATCCGAAAAATCATAGGCCTGATGTTCACTTCTTTTTCACTTCGCTTCGTCTTTTTTAGTACTGTAATCTCCGGCTGTTCCAGAAACGTCTGTATCCGTTCATTCCAGTCCGCAGGCAGAGGTCTGGTGATATCAGATGTTTTTACGGATTCCAGAAGTGTTACCCGGTAATCGGCAGCAGCGACAATCGTCATTCCACTTGCCTTTTTCTCTTCTGATATCTCACGAAAGCTTACAATCTCCATTCCTTCGACCATTACGTCATTCAGCTGTTTCAATGCTTTTTCAGATGTGATCGGTTCTTCCAATTCTATATCCAGATACTCTCCGTCACTGGTCACTCCTACACCAAGCGGCTGCGCAAAAGACATGATCATATGCGGACTGTAACCGCCTGTATAGGCAATCGGGATCCCTGCTCTTCTTATCGCTTTCTGAAAATATCGCATCACATCAAGATGTCCGATAAACTTCATAACTCCATATTTACGGAATTTAATTCTTGCCTTCAATGCAGACCCCTCCTTTCCATTTTGCTACCCCGCATCCAGAACACTGCGTCCGGCAGTTCGGTGTCACCTCTGCACGCATTGCACGTTCCCATTCGCGCTGCAAAAACTTTTTTGTCACTCCGATATCAATGAAATCCCATGGGAATATTTCATCCATAGAACGTTCACGCTGGTTATAAAATGCAATATCAATGCCAGTATTCTCAAATGCCTGCATCCATTTTGCATTATCGAACTGGTCACTCCATGAGTCATAGAGACATCCCAGGCGATATGCCTCCTTAATCACTTCGGCTGTCTTTCGGTCTCCTCTGGCAAATACACCTTCCAGTACGGTAACCTCTGCATCATGCCAATGATATTTCAGGCTCTTGCGATTCAGCTGTTCATTAAATGCATGCTTAACAATAGCCGCCCGGGCAATGTATTCTTCATTGGTATACATTTTTGCCCATTGAAAAGGAGTAAAAGGCTTCGGAATAAAGAAAGAACTGCTGGCCGTAATCTGGCACTTGCCGTTTCTCTGATCCTTCGGAATCTCATAATACCTTCTGGCAATCTTATCTGCCAGTTCCGGGATCGCCCGCATATCTTCCTCTGTCTCCGTAGGAAGTCCCAACATAAAGTATAATTTCACCTTGTTCCATCCACCTTCAAACGCTTGACCTGCTCCTTCCAGAATATCCTCTTCTGTAAGTCCTTTATTAATTACATTACGCATTCGCTGGGAACCGGCCTCCGGAGCAAATGTAAGACTGCTTTTCCGGATGTCCTGTACCTGTCCCATGACATCCAGAGAAAATGCGTCAATTCGCAGGGACGGCAAGGAGATGTTAATTCCATCCTTTTTGAATTCATCGATCAAAAAAGTAACAAGTTCCTTAAGCTCACTGTAATCGCTTGTACTTAAGGAACTGAGCGATATCTCTTCATGTCCTGTATTCTTCAGCATCTTATAGGCATATTCCTTCAGTACTTCGACATTTCTCTCTCTGGTCGGGCGATAGAGCATTCCCGCCTGACAGAATCGACAGCCACGGATACAGCCCCGCTGCACCTCCAGGACTACCCTGTCCTGCGTCACTTTAATAAACGGCACAACCGGTTTTTCCGGATAGGTTGTATTCGTTACATCCATAACCACCTGTTTTTTAATGGACTCTCTGGCATGTGGGTTATTCGGTCTGAATGACTCAATCGTTCCATCTTCCTTATACGAAACATCATAAAATGAAGGAACATAGATTCCCTCTATTTCTGCCGCTTTTTCAAGGTAGTCTTTTCTGGAACCACCATTCTTTTTGTTTTCTTTATAGGCATCCAGGAGCTGGTCATAGACCGTCTCTCCCTCTCCAATATAAAAGAGATCGAAAAATTCTGCCAGTGGCTCAGGATTATAAGTACACGGTCCTCCTCCGATTACAATCGGATCCGACTCATCACGTTCGGAAGCCTCCAAAGGAATCCCGCTCAGTTCCAGTACCTGCAGAATATTTGTGTAGCACATCTCGTACTGGATCGTAATTCCCAGAAAATCAAATTCTTTGATCGGATCCTGTGATTCCAGAGCAAACAGTGGAATATTCTCCTCTCTCATAATTTGATCCAGATCTGTCCATGGTGAATACACTCTTTCACACCACACATCCTCTCTTCGATTGAACATATCATAGAGAATCTGTATTCCCAGGTGCGACATTCCAATCTCGTACACATCCGGAAAACACATTGCAAAGCGGATGTCCACATCTTCTTTTGACTTCATGACAGAATTCACCTCACCGCCGATATAGCGGGCAGGCTTCTCGATTTTCATTAATATATCGTCACTCAAAGCAAGTTTACGCATTCTTTTTAGACTCCTTCGTTATTTTTATACAATCATCAGAATATATCTTCTGCTCATTCACATTCTAAGTTTCTAACAAGTTGCTGTTCTTGTCAAGAACGTTTCACATCAGAATTCCAGATAAAACAACTAAACACGATTCTTCCGGAGAGATCTGTGATCGATTTGCATTCGAAGACTCCCGGAATATTGCGATTGACCAGGCAAAGGGTACCTATCTTCAGTTTCTTGACAGCGACGACTGGATTACCCCCAATGCCACAGGACTTCTGGTGCAGTCTACACAGCAGTATCACTGTGACATGGTAATCTCTGATTTTTATCGCGTGGTTGGAGATCGCGTATCGCATAAGGGAGATATCGAAGACGATTGCGTATTGACTCGTGAAGAATTTGCGGAACATATGATTGAAAATCCTGCTGACTTCTACTATGGTGTACTCTGGAACAAATTATTTAAGCGTAGTATTATCGAGGAACACCATCTTCGCATGGATACCAGCATCAGCTGGTGTGAAGACTTTATGTTTAATCTCGAATATATCCGTCATGCAAATATATTTTATGCACTGCAGGTTCCAATCTATTATTATGTCAAAACGAAAGGCTCTCTTGCAAGCCAGGGAATGAGCATTTCAAAGACCATCAAGATGAAGCTGATGGTCTTTGAGTATTATAATAATTTTTATAAACATGTAATGAACGACGAAGTCTATGAGAAAAACAAATTGTGGGTATACCGTTTTCTCATTGATGCTGCCGGTGACGGAGCAGTTCCGCCCGCAATTCTCCCCGGATCCAAGAAGCTTGGAGAAGAGCGCAATCAGATCTCGTCCGAAGCGATATCCAGTGAAGGTTTCCTGATGGATGAATACCGGAACCGTAAACTTCTGGATTATTACCTAGAACCAATTGCAATGAAAAATGACATGACATTAAATGAAGCACGGCTGCTTCTCTATCTGAATCAGCCTCATCACTGCACGACACGCCGTGAGCTGGCCGACTTTACCAACATGAGCCAGCACACATTGTCCATGCTGCTTCAGAAGCTGTCTGCAAAAGGATTGCTGAAAGTAGAAACGATACGAAGCAAAAAGCAAATCAAGCAGAATATTCAGAAAATTCTGTAAATGGATCTCTAATCCTTATTGAATATTTCCTTGTCCAGAACTTTGTTCTGATGTGCAACAATCGTTGTACATACCGCATCACCGGTGATATTGACTGCTGTTCTGGTCATGTCAAGAATACGGTCAATTCCCATGATCAGGCCGATCGCTTCTACCGGAAGGCCGACAGAATTAAACACCATAGTCAGCGTTACAAGACCAACACTCGGAACACCCGCTGTTCCGATCGATGCCAGTGTTGCAGTACCGATTACCGTCAGATAATCTACCATATCCAGCTGGATACCGAAGGCCTGTGCTGCAAATACAACCGCAACTCCCTGCATGATCGCAGTACCGTCCATATTGATCGTTGCTCCAAGAGGAATGGTAAAAGAAGATATCTTCTTTGATACACCGATTTTCTTTGACAGTGTATCGATTGACATCGGAATCGTCGCGTTAGATGTTGCTGTGGAGAAGGCAAATGCCATTACAGGGAAAAACTTTTTAATGAATTTGAAAGGATTCAGTCCGGTAAATCCCTTAAGTAATGCCATGTATACAACGAAACACTGAATTGCCAGTGCGATCAGCACACCGATCATATACTTTGCCAGCGGAACAAATGCACTGAATCCGATATTTGCAAATGTTCTTCCGATCAGACAGAATACACCAATCGGTGCAAGACTCATGACCATCATCGTCATTTCCATCATGATATCATTAAACTGACTGAAGAAATTGGAGACAGTCTCCACACGATCTCCCAGTTTTGCAAGAATGATCCCGACAATCAGTGCAAATACAATGATCTGGAGCATACTTCCGCTTGCCAGTGAATTGATCGGATTATCCGGAATGATATTTAGAATCGTATCTGACAAAGAGGTGGCCTCCATGGTCTGAACCTCTGCCGCATTGGACTTAATCGCACTCATATCAAGCCCGATTCCCGGGTTGATCAGATTACCGATCGACAATGCAACTGTAATTGCAAGTGCTGTCGTAAACAGATAAAAAATCAATGTTCTTACACCGACAGTCCCCAGCTTTTTTGTGTCTCCGATCGACATACTTCCACAGACCAGAGAACAGAATACCAGCGGCACTACCAGCATCTTCATCAGACGGATGAATCCCTGACCGATGACATACATGATTCCTTCTACGATGATATCATTTTTCACATGACCATCCGGAACAAGATAACATAATACGATTCCAAATGCTGCTCCTGCAAGCAGAGCAATAAAGATCTTTGTTGTAAGACCTAATTTTTTCTTATCCTTTTTTAACGTTTTTTCCATACACTGCTACGCCTCCATTTTCTCACTCATATATTCTTTCAGAGACGCTTTCCAGTCCGGCATCTCATATACATCAATAATCCGTAAAATAAAATTATCCAGCACTGCGTAGGCAGGCCTTACAGAAGAAAGTTCTGATTCACTGGTAGGAACCGCCTTCAGTTCTATATTCTCGCCTGCAAGCTTCAGGATCTCCTGTGCAAATTCATAACGGTTACAGATACCCTTGCAGGTTGCATGATATGTACCGTATTCATTTGTTCCGATCAGATACAGAATGATCTTTGCCAGATCCTTTGCGCTTGTCGGAGAACCAAACTGATCAGATGCAACCGCAAGCATTTTCTGATTTTTTGCAGCTTCCAGGACACGCTTCACAAAATTATTGCCATTTCCGTATACCCAGTTACTCCTGACGATAAAATGCTTATGTGTAAATTCTTTCACATAGTTTTCTCCGGCTCTTTTCGAACGGCCATATACGGTCTTCGGATTGGTATCATCGAATTCACTGTAGGGCGTCCTGCTCAGCCCGTCAAATACATCATCTGTGGACAGCTGAACCATCTTCGCGCCAATTTTTCGTGCAACAATACTTAAGTTTCTGGCTCCGAGAGCATTCACACGATAGGCAAGTTCCGGTTCCCTTTCACACAGTTCAGTATCTGTGATCGCAGCACAGTTAATAATCACATCCGGGCGATTCACTTCACCAAAGTTCAGTACTTCATCCGTTTCTGTGATATCAAGCTCGTCCTTATCCGTGTTAAATACTTCGATCTCAAGCGGATCAAGCACTTCATTAATCGCGCTTCCAATCTGTCCGCCCGAACCAACAATCCATACTTTTAACATACCCTTAACCTCCTCATTTACAAAAGAAAAGTGTTGATTATGAATAATCAACACTTTTCATCTCTTTTGCATATTATACTGATAAATCAATTTTCTGTCAAGTTAAAGCTGTTTCCAGACCTCTGCCACATCTACATCAACGGCAATTTCTTCAGCAATTCTGTCACTGCTGACATTTATTACCTGTTTTCCCATATAGTCCATGGATACATAGCATACAAAAAGCAAGATACAGAGTAACAGTCGGAATCCAAAACTTCCGGAACCGGGATTCCTCTCAGTCTCCGGATACAGCTGATCATATATCGCGCCATATCTTGGATGAATCGCAGGAATCTCACGATCACTGTACATTCGCCTGGTTTGTTCCAGAAGTTTCTGCCTTCGTTTTTCTGAACTATTCACGCACATCACCTCTGGAAATACATATGCTTTGCACTTCCGCAATATACGTAATCCTACCGATCTGCAAGCTCTTTCACGATATCTTCCCACATAATGCCCTTTTCTACCATCAGGACCATTGCATGATACAGGAAGTCTGCAAGCTCATATTTTACTTCCTCCGGATTCGGATTCTTGGCAGCAATAACCACTTCCGTTGCTTCTTCTCCGACTTTTTTCAGAATTTTATCAATTCCTTTATCGAACAGGTAGTTTGTGTAAGAACCCTCTTTTGGGTTTTCTTTTCTGTCTTTTATCGTATTATATACTGATTCAAATACCTGAAGCGGATTCGTCTCATCGTAATCCGTTCCGACCAGTGGCTGGAAAAAGCAGGTTGGATTGCCCGTATGGCATGCTGCTCCTATCTGATCTACTTTTGCAAGCAATGTATCCAGATCACAGTCGATCGTCAGTGACTTCACATACTGATAATGACCGCTGGTCTCACCCTTGATCCAGAGCTTCTGTCTGCTTCGGCTGAAATATGTCATCTTTCCGGTTTTGATCGTACAGTTAAAAGATTCTTCATTCATATATGCCAGCATTAAAACTTCCTGTGTTTTATAGTGCTGTACAATCACCGGAATCAGTCCCTGATCATTGGTCTTAAACTGAGAAAATTCCATCATACTTTCAAACGAAGTCATCTGAATATCTTCTGCAGTACATTTTTCCTTGAAATCTGCCAGATCAATATTCTGACGGCTTATATATTTTCCGGAAAGTCCCTTGACTCCGGGACATTTCAGAATCTTGAATAATTCCGGCTCTTCTTCTGTATCTGTTACGATGACACAAGGCACATCCGTTACATTCATGATGGAATTAAGATCCAGTCTGTGCATAAATACGATTTCACTGCAATATGCCTGAATCAGATGCTGATGTTTAAAGAGTGCATCAAAGTCATTCAGTGATACCGCCAGTTTTTCTTTACCAAATCGTTTTGCCGCATCTTCAATGAGCTTTACACTTTCCGGCCTGGAAAAATTCAGCATCGCACGCTTGGCACCGGCATACAGAACTTTTTTGATGTCCTCCTGCCGTTTCATATTCCCTCCGACGATCATCGGTATCCGGATCGCACGATTGATTCTTTTGATCAGATTAATGTTCCTGTCATGCTCATCATCTGATTCAGAAAGATCAAATATAATCAATTCATCTGCTCCGTGATCACTGTAGTATTTGGCAAGCCCAACGACATCCTCGGACAATATCCCTCTGTCACTGAACCACTTTACTGCTTTCCCATCCGCAATGAAAATGCAGGGAATTAATTTCTTATAACTCATATATCTTCTGCTCCTTTAAAGGCTTCCCTTCGTCGTCCATGCTTCTTTGATTCTCGGCTCTTCCATCGTTGCCATGTCAAGTGCCTTTCCAAAGCTCTTAAACAGCACCTCTGCTTTGTGATGATCATTGGTTCCGTCCATGATCTTAAGATGGATATCCATCATTGCACTGTAGGACACCGCATAGAAGAATTCTCTGATCATCTGTGTATCCATATCCCCGATGCGATCTGCCGTAAACCCGGCATCAAGGCCAAGATAGGGCCTTCCCGAAAGGTCCAGTGCACATAATGCAAGCGTTTCATCCATTGGAAGAATAAAATGTCCGAAGCGTTTGATCCCGGCTTTGTCGCCAACTGCTTCCTTTATTGCCTGTCCCAGCACAATCCCGGTATCCTCGATCGTATGATGGCAGTCTACATGAAGATCCCCGTTCACCTGAACTTCGAGATCAAACAGTCCATGTCTTGCAAATCCATCCAGCATATGATCAAAAAAACCGACCCCTGTATGTATCTGTGTCTTTCCTGTTCCATCGAGATTCAGAGTAAGCCTGATATCTGTTTCTTTGGTTTTTCTGGCACAGCTTGCTGTTCTGTTCATGTTTACCGCCTCCTTATTCATTTTCAAACCGGACTTTGATTGAGTTCGCGTGTGCAGTCAGCTGTTCTGCTTCTGCAAATGCTTCTATATCTTTATGTATGGTACCAAGCGCATCTTTTGAATATGCGATGATACTTGACTTCTTAATAAAATCGTCCACAGACAGCGGTGAAAAGAACTTTGCGGTTCCATTCGTCGGAAGTACATGATTCGGTCCGGCAAAATAATCCCCCAGTGGTTCACTGGAATACTCCCCGATAAAGATGGCACCGGCATTACGGATTCTCGTCATTACATCATATGGATTTTTTGTCTGGATCTCCAGATGTTCGGACGCGATCTCATTTGCAATATCAATTGCATCTTCCATTGTATCTGCCACCAGAATATATCCGTAATTATCCAGAGACTTCCGGATGATCTCACTGCGTGAAAGTTCCTTTAAGAATCCATCAACCTGATCGGATACCTTCTGTGCGAGCTCATCACTCGTTGTAACCAGGATTGCAGATGCAAGTTCGTCATGCTCTGCCTGTGACAACAGATCCGCGGCAACGTATCTCGGATTTGCAGTCTCATCTGCAATGACCAGAATCTCACTCGGTCCGGCAATCGCATCAATACTGACATGTCCATATACCGCTTTTTTTGCCAGAGCGACATAGATATTTCCGGGACCGACGATCTTATCCACTTTTGGAACACTCTCTGTTCCGTAAGCCAATGCTCCGATTGCCTGTGCGCCTCCGACTTTATAAATTGCAGTAGCACCTGCTTCATGTGCTGCCACCAGAGTGTTCGGTGTTACCTTTCCGTCTTTTCCCGGAGGAGTTGTCATAATAATCTCTTCAACACCTGCTACCTTTGCGGGTACAATATTCATCAGTACAGAAGAAGGATAGACAGCCTTTCCTCCCGGAACATATACGCCGACTCTGTGAAGCGGTGTCACTTTCTGCCCCAGGATCGTTCCGTCCGGCTGACTGTCAAACCAGCTGAACTGACGCTGTTTTTCATGATAGGATCTGATATTCTTTAATGCTTTTCTGATGATCTCAACGAGCGCAGGATCTGCCAGCCGATAAGCCTCTTCAATCTCCGCCTCTGTTACACGGATGTTGTCCGCACAGATATCCGCTTTATCAAACTTCCGGGTGTAGTCAAAAATTGCCTGATCCTTTTCCTTTTTTACCCGATCGAGAATTTCAGCTACTCCCTGTTCATATTCACCATAATTATTCGGGCTTCTTTTTAAGAGATCCTCCAGAATATTCTGTTTTGTACGATTATCCAGTCGCAATATCCTCATCTTAACGTTTCATCCTTTCTATCTGATTGTATTTCATCCGGCTGTTCAGATACGCATCACTGTACCTGTGCACGAAGTTTCATAAGCAGTTCTTTGATCCTGTCATTCTCCATTCGCATACTGACAGGATTGACGATCATACGTGCCGACAGAGGACATACCTCTTCCAGCACTTCCAGACCGTTCTCACGCAATGTAGATCCGGTCTCAACAATATCAACGATCACTTCAGACAGTCCTACGATTGGTGCAAGTTCAATCGAACCATTCAGTTTGATGATCTCGACTGTCTGGTGCTTTGTATTATAAAAATAATCCTTTGCAATATTCGGATACTTGGTAGCGACACGAATCAGTTCATGATTCTGAAGAAGCGGCGCTGCATCTTTATAGCCACAGACACACATCTTACATTTCCCATATCCGAGATCCAGCACTTCGTGAACTTTTCTTCCTTCTTCCAGAATAGTATCCTTTCCCACAACACCGATATCGGCCGCGCCATACTCTACATAAGTCGGCACATCCGGCCCTTTTGCAAGAAAGAAACGAAGCTTCAGTTCTTCATTGGTAAAGATCAGCTTACGTGATCCCTTTTCTTTCATTTCTTCACAGGTGATTCCTATTTTTTCAAACAGCTCCAGTGTCTGATTGGCAAGACGCCCCTTTCCCAGAGCAAATGTCAGGTATCTCATATCTGTCTAACTCCTATCTGTACTATTTACGATCTTATGTTCTCCGGTCACCAGATTGATCATGGTGATCTCTCCGGATTTTTTGATATAGATCAGACTTCCGGCATAATATTCTTTCCCATATTCTACATACTCCTCCAGCAGTCTGTCCTTTGCTTTCTTAATCAGTTCTGTATTCTTCGCTTTTCTTCGGAAGTCTTTTGCAAGTGCAATCGCATCCCGTGCCTTTTCTTCATCATATAGAATCAATGTATTCTTTCTTGTATACACAATGCGTATTTTCTGCCTGGTCAGCGCATTCATAAGCTCGTCGATTACGATTGCGAATCCTATGGACGGAGATTTTTTACCGAATTTCTCAATCAGATGATCATAGCGGCCGCCCTTTACCACAGCATCTCCCGTTCCGAACGTGTAGCCTCTGAAAATGATACCTGTATAGTATCCATAGGTTCCGGTCATACTCAGATCAAATGTCACAAACTTCTCCACACCATATAATTTCAAAGTATCATAGATCTTTTCCAGCCGTTTGATCGCCATAACGCCCTTGGAATTCGGAGCAAGATTCCTTGCCTTTGCAAGAATCTCCACGCCTCCGACCATCTCGTTCAATGCCGCAAATGCTTCCTTTGAGCTTCTTTTAACCTGAATACTGTCCAGAAATTCCTCTACACCAAAATAATTGCGATTGTTGATCAGTTCACGGACTCTTTCCTCTGCGTCTTCATCAAGATTCGCATCTTCGATCAGGCTCTGAAAATAATCTACATCTCCAAGGTTCAGCTGAAACTCCTTAAGTCCGATCGTAAGCATGGATTCGATGACCAGTGCCAGCATCTCTGCATCTGCTTCCACAGAATCATCGCCGATCAGCTCCGCTCCCATCTGGGTCGATTCTTTCAGACGTCCCTGATAACTGGAATGATTAATAAATGTATTGCCCGTATAGCAGAGTCGAATCGGGAGATTCTCATCCTGGAATAATGTCGCTGCCGCCCTGGCGATCGATGGTGTGATATCCGGTCTTAACACCAGTGTATTTCCTTCCTTATCAAAAAACTTATACAGCTCTTTAGAAGGAATTGTCCCAATCTCTTTTCGGAATACATCAAAATATTCAAATGTAGGAGTCTGAATATCATGATAACCATACAGATGAAATACCTTTTTCAGCCTTCCTTCCAATGCAAGCTTTTTTCCACATTCTACATTATATATATCTCTGACTCCTTCCGGAGTGTGCAATAAATTTTTCATAAGTCCTCCATTTTCTGTGAAGCAATTTTGCTTTAGTGTGCTAACACGCTAAAAACCTTCTTTGCATTATAATCACTTTCCTACTCTTTGTCAAGTTCCTCTCTCAGTTCCAGATCCAGATTCACCGCATCCAGATAAGGAACATAACATCCTCTCATTAATTTCATGAAAAACCGGGGATCCAGTTCATCAAAACGGACACTTTTTCTTCCGCCGTTTTTAGCCCGGTCCCAGAAGACCTTAAGCTCTGCAAAACGCATATAATACAGGATATCTTTCGAGGAATAATAGATCAGTACAAATGCAATCCCCTGCTGTTTTTCAAAAGCTTCCATAAAAGCTACCTGATGATCATGAATGTTCTGGAGCGGAAATGTCTGCGCAACGCATTCTTTTGCATCAAAACAGATCGGAATTCCCTGGACGGCACCAATATAATCAATGGTACTCCTCTGATCAAAATACGCCAGTGTGATCTGCCGGTGTTCTTTATCCATCTTTACCGGGGTAATCGGAGTCGGAATCTTCTGCATCAGCGCAAGTCCCCGTTCCAGGTACCACTCATTGGTACGGTTGACCATCTCTTCTAGTGTAGAACCTCTAAGGCCTCTTGAATTCCATGTTCCCATGATGTCTCCTTTATCAGTTGCCGGAACTGCTCCGGTACCGGCGCCGTAAATGTCTGATTCGAAAGCCCGCTTAACGCCCCTTCAACAGCCGGAAGCTCAAGCTGATATGCATGCAGCATCTGTGACTCGATCCGATAACGCTTTTTGTACTCGTCATTCCAGCATTTTTCTCCATATTTATAGTCACCGAGAAGCGGATGTCCCGTACTTGCCAGATGCGCACGTATCTGATGGGTACGTCCTGTGATCAGATGTACTTTCAGAAGTGTTAATTTCTCGTTCCATGCGACCGGAATATATTCCGTCTCAATCGGCAGAAAATCATCCATTTTACACTTTTTTCCACCTTTTCCTTCATGCAGATCTCTTTCCTGAATGATCTGCACCTTATTCGTGCGCTCATCTTTTTTCAGAAAACCACAGATATGTTCCGGTCTTGTAATACAGCCTTTTACAAAACAAAGATAGTATTTCTTTAATGTTCTCTTTTTAAACAGTTCTGCCATCGTCTGGAGTCCTGCCAGACTTTTTCCGGCTACGATAAGTCCGCTGGTATTACGATCCAGTCGATTACATACTGCCGGATGAAAAGTACGCAGATCATCTTTTGTGATTTTTCCACTTTGTACCAGATAATCTGTTACATATTCCACAAGAGATACATCCTCTTTCCTGGCTTTCTGCGACAAGACGCCTGCCTTTTTGTTGATCAGAAGCACATGCTCATCTTCATATATAATATCCAGTTTTTCCGACTTTGTATGACATGCCAGAGTTTCTCTCACCGAAAATTTTTCAATGGTTTCATCGGATAAAAAGAGCTTTACAGAATCTCCCTGTGTTAAATGTTCATTTCCGGAAGCTTTCTTTGTATTCAAAACAATATTTTTTTTACGGAGCATTTTATAGATAAAGCTTGCCGGAGCTTCACTCAGGTACTTTTTTAAAAACTTATCCAGTCTTTGTCCTGCTTCGTTTTCCTTAATGATAATTTCTTTCATACTCTCCACTTCATCGCAATCTATATCAGTAGTTCTAACAAGAACCACTTTCTACATAGATATATTTAATATCAGTTTTAATATTTCCCTATCCCTTTTTCTGCTACCTGTCTGTTCCACAGAGGCAATATTATTCATTCCCTCCGCACGCGCAAGAAATGCCGTATAATCATGAAATATTTTTACTGTCATTTTTTCATAATGATTCTGATTCAATATTGTTTTCACATGTCTTGCAAGTATTACCTCGTCCGTTTTCCTGCTGCTTGTATAACCACATACTACATGTCCGGATATCACAACAGCATCCAGCGGCATGACTTTTTCCGTACTGGTAATAATCATATCATATCCTCTGGTGACCAGGTTCGCTTTTTTCTCTATCTCTTTATATTTCTCGGAATCTATGCTCTGATGCGGTGCCATCGTGATAAATTCTACCAGCATTTTAGCAGCCGGAAGACATCCCACAATCGCAACTATAGTAAACAGGTTCATTTTCGTACCTGTCTGTGTATAGCCAAGAACCAGAACGGCAATCACAATTGCGAATTCCAGAACCGCATAGATCAGATATCTTACTTTTCTCGCCCTGATATACCCCGGCTGCCCTTTTTCGATTTTCATCTTCTCTTCCTCTCTTTTGTTTTCAGTTTATATGATTGATTCGTTTCATGATCCTGGTAAGAAGTCGATCCGACAGAATCCCTGCGAATATCCTTGCACATTTCATCGGCATACCATATACGGATATCGTCTTTCTGTTCACAGAATCCAGAAGTGCCTGCTTTACAACCTCTGATGCAGAAGCACGGACTGCGGCCTTTTCTTTTGACGGAAGCGCACCGGCGCGTTCAAAAAATTCCGTATCAACAGGTCCCGGACATACTGTAGTCACTGTAATGCTACGTTTTTCAAGTTCTGCCCCCAGAGCCAGAGAGAAACTATATACATAAGACTTGGAAGCCGCATACACTGCAAATCCCGGCTGCGGACAGAAAGCAGCCGCCGAAGCAATATTCACAATTCTGCTTCCACTGGACAGAAACGGGATGCACAGCATCGTCATCCGTGTCAGAGCCCGGCAGTTTACATCGAGCATCCCACATTGCTCCTTCGGATCGCCTGCGTCAACTTTTTCCATTTTACCATATCCGGCCGCATTGACCAACATGCGAATCTCAATATTTTCATTTTTTAAGGCTGCTTCTATCTTGTTGTATATCTCATCATCGCACAGATTACCTGTATATATTTTTACTCTGACATCCAACTCTTTTTTTAATTGTTCCAGACGTTCCGCTCTTCTGGCTGTCACCCATATTTCATCGAGGTTTCTGTATAATTTTGCGATCTGCACGGCAAATTCACGTCCAATTCCGGAAGATGCCCCTGTGATCAATGCTATTTTCATCTGTCTGCCTCTCCATTACTTTCCGTTTTTCTTTTTATGCACATTTCGAATAGATCTTTTCTTTCTGTTTTTCAGGTCCGATCCCTGGCCGGAACGTGGGCTCTGTTTTGAACCGGATCCTTGCTTTGGCACAGTCATTTTTCTTGGACGAATCAGGCAATGTCTGTCGAATCCTACCAGATCCATCCGGCCGCATTTTTTCAGGGCCTCCATTACAAGATCATAATTTTTCGGATCCCTGTACTGTATCAATGCACGCTGCATTGCTTTTTCATGCGGATTTTTCGGAACATATACCGGCTTCATATCCCTTGGATCAACCCCCGTATAGTACATACAGGTAGAGATCGTCGAAGGTGTCGGGTAAAAATCCTGTACCTGTTCGGGCATATACCCCAGATCCCGAATGTGTTCCGCAAGTTCTATCGCATCCCTCAGTGTGGATCCCGGATGAGAGGACATCAGGTATGGAACCAGATATTGATCCTTGTGAAGCTTCTGGTTCATCTTTTCATATTTTCTGACAAACTCCTGATACACCTGATTCTGTGGCTTTCCCATCTTCTGCAGTACCTGATCGGATACATGTTCCGGTGCTACCTTCAGCTGTCCGCTGACATGATACTGGCACAATTCCCTCAGGAAAGTCTCATCCTGGTCCGCCACTACATAATCAAATCGGATTCCGGAACGGATAAATACCTTTTTCACTCCCGGAAGTGCCCGCAGTTTTCTGAGAAGTTCCACATAGTCCGAATGATCCACCTTCAGATTCTTACATGGTTTCGGAAAAAGACACTGTCTGTTTTTACAGACGCCACGTGTCATCTGTTTTTCGCAGGAGGGCTGTCGGAAATTCGCTGTCGGTCCTCCCACATCGTGAATATATCCTTTGAAATCTTTTTCTTTGGTAATCTTAACGGCTTCATCCAGCAAAGATTCATGGCTCCTCACCTGCATGATCCTGCCCTGGTGAAATGTCAGGGCACAGAAGCTGCACCCACCAAAGCATCCGCGATTACTGATCAGACTGAATCTGATCTCCGATACTGCCGGAACCCCGCCAAGTGCTTCATAAGAGGGATGATACGTTCTCATATATGGGTATTGGTATATTTCATCCATTTCTTCCATTGAAAGCGGTTCGGAAGGAGGATTCTGTATCACATAAAGATGGTCGTTATATGGTTCTGCCAGGCGCTTTCCTGAAAACGGATCTGTATTACAGTATTGCGTGTAAAAACTGCGCGCATATTCCTTCTTATCTGCTTTCATCTGTTCATATCCCGGGAGCACAACGGCGTCATATACGTTTTCCAGACTTTTTGTCTTGTACACGGTTCCGGGAATGAAGGTAATATCACTGACATCAATTCCGCTTTCCAGCGCATCTGCTATCTCCACAATGGAACGTTCTCCCATTCCGTAAGAGATCAGATCCGCACCGGAGTCCAGAAGAATGGAACGTTTCAGCCTGTCAGACCAATAATCATAATGAGCCATCCTTCTTAAACTCGCTTCTATTCCCCCTAATATGATCGGTGTTTTCTTATAAACCTGCCGAATCAGATTACTGTATACAACTGCGGCATAATCCGGACGTTTTCCCATTACTCCACCCGGTGTATATGCATCCGTATGCCTGCGCTTTTTCGACACTGTATAGTGATTCACCATAGAATCCATATTCCCGCCGGACACCAGAAATCCAAGCCTTGGCTCTCCAAGCTCCGTTATACTGCTTTTGTCTTTCCAGTCCGGCTGAGCAATGATGCCCACCTTATATCCATGTGCCTCCAGAACCCTGGTAATGATCGCATGTCCGAATGAAGGATGATCTACATATGCATCTCCGGATACATAGACAAAATCCAGCTGTTTCCAGCCTCTGTCCTCCATATCTTTTTTACAGACCGGTAAAAAACCATTTGCCATCACAGCACCTCATAACTCTCAGATTTTATCTCATGATAATCGCAGATATAATAATCTGCCAGTTCTTTTTTTCTGGATCTCTGCTCTCTGGAAAAATCATCCTCAACGGCACACACCCGCATTCCGGCATTTTTTCCGGCCAGAATTCCCATGGGCACATCTTCGAACACCAGACACCTTGCCGGATCGATTCCGATCTCGGAAGCCACTTTCAGATAGACATCCGGTGCGGGTTTCCCGGCTCCGACTTCCCCGGCTGTAACCACAGAATCGAACATTTCTGCAATTTCTAATACTTTCAATGTCTCATCCACCAGTTCCCGGCCATTGCTTGTTGCGATCCCCAGCTTGATCCCTCTTTTTTTCATCTCATCCAGAAAGTCTCTGGCACCTTCCTTTAGCGGAACCTGTGTCAGATATTTTTCCATGGCCATCTCTGTCCATTCGTCCATCACTTCCTGCAGAGTGAGCGAAAGCGTGGGAAAGGTATCCAGAAAATACTGTGCCGTCTCAGCATAGCTCATCCCTTCCATTCCGACCTGAAAATTCTCCGGCGGATCAAGATCATATTTTTCAAAAAAATCAATATCAACAGCCGGCCAGATCCACATGGAGTCTATCAGTGTCCCATCCATGTCGAAAATAATTCCATCTATATTATTTAACATTCCACTTTGTAACATTTTCTATCTCCTCTTTTGTCAGCGAACGATATTCTCCCGGCTGAAGGTCCGGATCCAGATAAAGTGGTCCCATTGCTTCTCTTTTCAGATAAAGTACTTCTTTTTGCACTGCCTGAAACATCCGTTTTACCTGATGATATTTTCCTTCACTGATGGTAAGTCGAATCTCAGATACATCCGCACTGTTCAAGATCTGTAGTGTTCCCGAACGGGTCCACTCTTCACACTCCGCGGTTCCAATATTCACACCCTTACGAAAACTTTCCACATCTTCCTCTGTAACCTTTCCGCGCACTCTTGCATAATAGATCTTGTCCACATGCTTCTTCGGGGACAGGAGTCTGTGCGCCAGTGCGCCATCATTCGTAATCAGAAGAAGCCCCTCCGTATCTTTATCAAGCCTTCCAACCGGAAACAGATCTTTTCTTTTCTTATCCGTGATCAGATCCACCACTGTCTGATCGTGTGCGTCTTCTGTTGCTGAAACAACCCCGCCCGGTTTATTGAGTATGTAATATTCCATGGTAGTATATGTGATTACATTTCCGTCTACAGACACCAGATCAAGTTCCTCATTGATCTTAAGGTCTGCAGATTTTACAACATTGTCATTTACACACACCCGTCCCTGACGGATCTGTTTTTTTACTTCCTGCCGGGTTCCGACACCCATATCTGCCAGATATTTATCCAAACGTATCATTAACACAGCCTCCATCCAGGAAGATACTTATTCTTAAGCATTCCGCCCGCAAGCTTTCCCCAGCCAAGCGGATATCCATCCACGCAGAACAGATACCAGCCTTTTGCTTTCCGATCCACCAGTTCCTCTACATCCAGAGTTTCTCCCTTAAGATACCTCGTCACTCTTTCATCAGAAGCCGAAAGATCAATACATTGTTCATATTCTTCCTTTTTCAGACACATCGCAAATGCCTGACTCGGTTCAAAACGATTCTTTTTCAGTTCTCCAAGAAGCAGGCCGGTACGAAGGAACCGGATTCCTCTCACATCCGGAAGTCCCTCCGGCATATAATAGATTCGTTCTCCATGAACGTCAAGTCTGGATGCATCCAGATCCCAGGATACTTTTTTCATAAATTCTGCAAGATCTTCCGGTATCCTGCCGGACTTCTTTTTCATATTTAACTCTCCGGAGCGCTCCGGGTCACCTTTTTGGAGAAGTGCAAGATAATGACCTTCTCCTTTCATCTTATGTGGAAAGATACGAACCGTTTTCAGAAGTTCGGGATCCTTCTGTTCTGTAACTTCCGGTATACCAGGACAGAACCCCTCATAAGGCTCCATGTCAAGAATACGAAACTCCGGATAATTCTTTATTAAATGTTCAATGATCCTTTCGTTTTCCCGACTGTCAAAGGTGCACGTTGAGTATAAAAGCATCCCTCCCGGTTTCAGCATTCTTGCCGCCTGCAGAATGATATTTCTCTGCAGATTACTGAAAAATTCCGGTCCATGCTCTTCCCAGGCCTTTACCATTTTTTTATCTTTCCGGAACATTCCCTCTCCGGAGCAGGGGGCGTCAATCAGTATTTTGTCAAAATATTCCGGGAAATATGACTCCAGCTTTCCCGGTTCTTCACTCAGGACCAATACATTACCGATCCCAAATACTTCTATATTCTTCAGCAACCCCTTTGCTCTGGAACTGCTGATATCATTTGCGATCAGGACACCCTTCCCATGCAGCTTTGCTCCTAATTCCGTCGCCTTGCCTCCCGGCGCTGCACATACATCCAGCACTTTATCGCCCGGTTCTACCGGAAGCCGGCTGGCCGGCGTCATCGCACTGGGTTCCTGAAGGTAATAAAGTCCCGCAAAATAATATGGATGTTTTGCAGGTGACACCTTTTCTCCATCATAATAAAATCCATTCTTAATCCATGGTACAGGCGTAATCTCAAACGGACATATATTTTCAAACTCTTCCACCGATATTTTTTCTGTATTTACACGAAGTCCATAATATCTTGGTTCTTCATAACATGCAATATATTCCTCATATTCTTCTCCAAGAAGCTCTTTCATCTTCTCTTCAAATGCAACAGGCAGATTCATTCATTCTTCCTCCATATCATATGTCAAACAGACACTTTGTAGTTTAGTATAACATATCCTTTGTTATAACTCTAGGAATAAGCATATTTTAATTTTTTATTTTCCAGAGATTTTAACACATAGTAAGGATTGACACTTATTTCCTGTCCGTTTTTTTGAGTATAAATCCCGACGTGGAGGTGTACTGCAAATTTTCCGCGCGTTCCTTCCGGTCCATATCCACTGTCTCCCATGTATCCCAGCAACTCCCCCGCTTTCACATAATCCCCCTCTTTCAGGTTACTGTAACACTCAAGATGGGCGTAGTAATAATAAGTACCACTTACAGATGTTATTCCTACTCTGTACCCTCCTTTTTCCAGCCATCCGAGATTCGTTACCTCTCCGTCCGTCATACTGATTACCGGGTAGACGCCTCTTTGATTTTTCGAAGCCATGATATCTGTCCCCTCATGTCCGCTGGTCCCGTTATATTCCCGCTCTGCCATCCAGCTGTCTGTAAAGGATGTAGTCAGCGACTTATCCACAGTGGAGTCCGGAATCGGGTAATAATTCACTTCATTTTCCACATTTTCCAGTAAAGATATGCACTCTTTGGAAAGGCTGTCTTTTTCTTCCCACATGGCATCACTGTAAAAGTCCTGACGATATTGCGCTTCTGTTACAGTCTTGTTCTGTAACGTCTGATATCGTCCCCAGGCCTCCATCTTCCGGATTCCAAGCACTGAAAAGAAAGCGAGCAGTAGTATTAAAAGAAAGATTCTCCCTTCGTTCAACTGTTTCATATTCCGACTTCCTGCCTGACATATTTCTATTACTATATGCACATCATCCTGTCTACTATGACTTGTCATAAATTGATCGCATACTCATAAAATGTATTGATATTGCATCGAGGATCCCTGTTATGAAACGCCGTATATTTTCTATCTGTATTCTATTATTTTTTCTTCTTATGCTCCGATTTCCTTCCCAGACGTTCGCCGGTGCAAGCACCGGATTATTGCTCTGGTTTCACAGTGTTCTGCCTACACTTCTTCCTTTTATGATTCTTTCCAATCTGATGCTGTATACCCAGGCAGTCGAATGGATCGCAAGGCTTATCTCTCCTTTGTTCTGCCGGATATTCTGCGTCTCCCGCTATGGAACATTTGCGCTCCTGATCGGTTTTTTGTGTGGTTATCCAATGGGAGCAAAGGTCACCTCAGATCTATTAAAAAAACAGTATATTACTTATGAAGAAGCCTCCTATCTTCTCTCCTTCTGCAATAATACAAGCCCTGCATTTCTGATGAATTATATCATTCTTCAGACACTTGGAACACCGGACATTCTGCTTCCTGCAGTCTGTATCTCCCTTCTTTCTCCAATACTGTGCAGCTTCCTGTTCCGAAGATATTACGGGGTACATGACAGAGTCTGTCATTCTTACCACTCTCCTGTATCTTCTTCCAGCTCTGCCAGCAGGCTGACGGACACCTGCATTATGAATGCTTTTGACGCAATCACCAGAGTCGGTGGGTATATGATTCTGTTCTCTGTATTCACTGAGCTTGCAACAGCTATATTTTCTCAGGCACCGGAATGGTTTCCACTGCTTCTTTCCTCATTGGAGATCTCAACCGGAATCCAGCTTCTCAATACTTCTTTTCTTTCCGTCAATACAAGATGTATTCTCTCGTTGACACTTGCATCGTTTGGCGGATGGTGTTGTGTTGCACAGACCCGATCCATGATCAGCGGAACCGGATTGCCAATCTTTCCATATATCGCAGAAAAGCTGATTACCGCAATGGTAACCAGCCTTCTTTCCTGTTTTTATTTTATTATCCTGTAAACATCTGATCCCGGATTAACCGTCATATTCTTCCTGAAAATCCATATCCGGTTCTTCATGATAGCCATCGTCATAGCCATCATTAGAGTAAGTATCTTCCGTATAACCAGCATCAGCATATCCATCGCTGCCGTACTCAGCTTCCAGTCCTCTCGGTGACTGTTCTGGGATCTCAAGTTCCGCACGATTATTACGAACCATATCATAACATTCCTGCAGAGAATTAACCAGACCATCATATTTGGTCGTATAACTATCAAGCGTATGTCCGATAATGCTCTCTGCCTGAGAAAGAAGATCATCGGTATACTGCATTGCACCGATACGAATATCATTGGCGTCACTAGTAGCATTATCCAGAATCTGCTGTGCCTGCTCAGTAGCAGCAGTCACAATCTCGTTAGCCTGTGCATAGGCCTGCTGCATGATCTCATGCTCGCTGACCAGTTCACTGGTCTGAATCTGAGCATCCTCAATCAGACTGTCCGCCTTTGCCTGTGCATCTGCCAGAATCGCATCTTTATTGGCAATGATCTTCTGGTAACGCTTTATCTCATCCGGTGTCTTCATGCGAAGTTCACGAAGAAGCTCGTCCATCTGATCTTTATTAACAATAATCTTTGTTGTGGATAACGGCTGGAACTTACAACTGTCAATATACTCTTCAATTTCTTCAATAATCTGTTCAATACGGCTGCTCATAATCTACACTCTCCTTTTTAATTATTTCCGCTTTTTCTCAATATTCTCCAGCACAACCGGTGGTACAAATTGAGAAATATCCCCTCCAAAAGCCGCCACTTCCTTTACTGTCGTAGAACTAAGATAAGAGTACTCCAGACTGGTCGTCAAAAATACCGTCTCAACATCAGGTTCCATCTTATGATTGGTCTGAGACATCTGAAGCTCATATTCAAAGTCCGTAATTGCCCGAAGGCCCCTTATAACCATTCTTGCACCCGTCTTACGTGCAAAATCTACCAGTAATCCCTCGAACGGAATTATCTTAACATTTGGCATATCTTTTGTAACTTCACCTAACATTTTAACACGTTCTTCTACGGAAAACAACGGGGTTTTTGCCTTATTATTCAATACTCCGACAATTAATTCATCTACCAGTTTGGATGATCGTTTGATCACATCCAGATGTCCATATGTAACGGGATCAAAGCTTCCCGGATAGATTGCTCTTAACATATTTCCTTCCTCCCTGTCTTCTCAAGGAATACATGCTTATTTGTTTTATAGACCTTCGTTTTCAGGACGGAGTAACCAAGATCTTCCACATACGAAAAATCAGTCATCTTGGATGCTTCTACAATGACGACTCCATCATCCGCCAGAAGATCAGAATCCGCAAGATATTCCAGCACCCTGCGTTCCAGCTCATGTTCATACGGAGGATCCATAAAAATATAGTCAAACTGCTTATCTCCTTCCAGTTTATAGAGCGCAGTCATGACATCCATAGACATCGTGATTCCTTTTTTCTCCAGATGAGTCCGCTTCAGATTCTCTTTAATGCATGCCATTGCTTTTGGATTCTTTTCCACGAATACGGCTTCCATGGCACCTCTGCTCAGAGCTTCGATTCCAATTCCTCCGCTTCCGGAAAACAGATCCAGGAACATACGATCATACAGATACGGTGCGATCATATTAAATAACGTTTCTTTAATTCTGTCTGTTGTCGGTCTGGTATCCATTCCTTCCAGTGTCTTTAACTGTATTCTTCTTGCACTTCCTGCAATCACTCTCATAGTATACAATCCCCTTATTATCATACATGATTCTACATTATTATAGATATGAGCAATGTAAATGTCAATTCAGGCGGCTATTTTTTTGTAACAGTCCCCAGTTTTCGATATCGGTTCACGCAGGCATAGATCTCCTGTTTTCGAGGCATTGCAAGATTCCCCGGAACACTGCTTCCCTCGCATACAGCAGAAAGTCCCTGCATACACAGCTTCTTCCATACTGCCTCTACCGCCTGTCCTACCGTCTTATGCCCGTCAAATATCTCTTCTTCCATACATCGAAGAATGTGCCCCAGGCTGGTCAGCTGTTCAGAATCTGCCAGCTGTTCTACGTATCTGAGATCAATCGTGTCATGATTCAGCATGACTCCGTCTCTTCCCATTGTTTTCATCTTGATTCGTCCTTTATGGCGAAGATTTCCATCTGGTTTTACAATTCTTTCTCCCGAAGGCATCTTAAGCTTGTCCTGCGGGATCTGAAGCCTTGGGTATGCCGATGCCGCTTCTCTGGCAATCTCTGTAATCTCCTTTGGCACATATCGTTCCATCTGAATGATATGATCCGCCACCTGAAAATAAGCCCCTGAACTTCCGGCTACGATGACAGAAGAAATTCCAAATTCATCATAAATTGCCCGCACACGTTCTATAAACGGTGTGATCGGCTCCATATCACGATGGATGACCTGCTGCATCAATTCATCACGAACCATAAAGTTCGTTGCACTGGTATCTTCATCAATCAAAAGAGTCGTCGCACCGGCCTCCATACTCTCCGTCACATTTGCAGCCTGAGAAGTACTTCCGCTTGCATCCTCCGTATCAAATGCTGTCGTATCTTTGCCATTCGGAAGATCATTAATAAACATGGAGATATCCGTATGGCGGATACTTCTTCCATCCTCCGCACGGATCTTTACCGCACACGGATCCGTTACCACATATTCTCTTCCATCACCGGCTATGTGAGGATATACTCCTGATTCCAGAGCCTTCAAGAGCGTAGATTTTCCATGATAACCGCCTCCGACAATCAGTGTTACCCCTCTTGGAATCCCCATTCCCTGCAGTTCTCCATGAAAAGGAAGCTTCATCGTCACTTTCATGGACTCCGGACTTTGAAACGCAACCGCCTGTTTCATCGGCCTCTGTGATACACCCGATTCCCGGGGGAGAATTGATCCATCCGCCACAAAAGCAATCAGGTTCTGTTCTTTCAGCTGATTGCGGATGTATTCCTGATCAACCGACAATTCCATGACTTTCTGCACCCTGGTCTTGTCAGCTTTCTTGTAATATAATGCCTTTTCCACACACTCCGGAAGAAAATCGAACAATATTCGAATCAGCTCCCCTGCATTGATCGTTCGGCCATTTGCAGGAAATCCCACCTCAAATCGTACCGTAATATCTCCATTTTTTTCATCAATCGTACAGGCCGTTCGATCCAGAATTTCCTGTCCGCATCTTGTGACAGAGATCATTCCGCTTTTTCCCGATCCTTTTGCCTGAAAAGAATACCTGTCAGTCTGATGTTGAAAGCTCCGGATCAGATAATCCGAAAGCGCAATGCGTTTATAAGGCTTATCATATAATTCAGCCGGAAAACCGGCATATTTCCCGGGTACTTTCACACTTAATCTGGACGGAGATGCAAATGGATCTCCCTGGACATGCTCGATTGCAAGAAGATATCTTCCAAACTGATAGATACCTCTTGTATCTTTATACGCCGGATATCCTCTGTGATCAATTCTGTTTAATATCTGTCGAAGTTCTTCTGATGTCTTTCCCATATTTCTCTCCTAATATCCGATGGCTTCCTCTCTGGTCATCCAGAAATGAATTCCCGTTGTGGAATCCATCCATCTGTCTTCATTAAAATCAGGCACTTCCACCCATTGCCCTTTTCGATACACAAAATTTTCATCTACCAGGGACCAGGCTTCCGTATATTCTTCCGATGCATCAAAACTCTTGATCGTTAACACCTTTGCTTTATTGCATCTGCAAGACGGAAGCGTCGCAGATGTTCGCTTTGCATCTGCGGGGATCAGCAGTTGAACCAGCCTGTCATTAAAACATTTTTTATATCCGAGAATCGGACCTGTCTCCGGACAGTGCATGCGAAACCATTGTGTCTCCTCATCCGATGTAACTCCGGTCAGAACTGCATATTCCAGAACTGCACCAAACAGATCGGCACCTTCAATATGACATCCGGACATATCACAATACCGCATGGATGCCGTCCGCATATTGGCTCTTCTCAGATTTACATGCTTCATTGGACAACCATCCAGAAGCGCATTTTCAATACTGCTGTTCTGGAGATTTACTTCATCCAGAACCACATCTCTGAATTCGCTCAATGTAAAATCGATATTGTGCAGATCCCATCCGGTCAGATCCATATTGCAAAAGGATTTTTCCCGAAATGAAAGTCTCTCGTCTTTTTGCCTGCTTTCAAGAGCTGCCTGAAGTTCTTCACTGGATACCTTCTGCATGAATCCATCCCTCCTTCTCCCATCTGTTCTTCCGCAATTTTCTATAAATCAACAATTCTTGCCCTGTGATGAATCGCCGGCAGGAATTTGTTCAGAAGATCTTTGGTTTTAAATTTCAGATGACTGGTATTGATTCCCGGATTACATCCGAACCATTCTGCCTCCGCAACCTCTTTATCTATAATAACCTGAACATAGTCATCCTCATCCGTCAGAAGACCTGCTACACTGGCAGATCCCGGTGTCGTTCCAAGATGTTCCAGCATCTTTTCCGGTGGAGCAAATGACATGTGTGACACACCCAGCTTTTTACTGAAAGAGGATGTGTCAAAGGCTTTATTGGCAGGCATTACCAGCAGGAAAAAAGTTGTCTTTTTCTGATTGCATAAAAATACGTTCTTACGAATCTCTGTACCGATTGCCTCATCAATTGCAGCACATTCTTCCATGGATGCAGCCGGATCATTATCTACCTGTTCATAGGGAATCTTCAGTTTATCTAACATATCATACATTTTTCGTTCCAGCGGCATCCTCTCATCTGTCGGTGCCTTGGTTCTGATCTCGCTGATATACATAATATTATTTCCTCCATTTTATCTTTTTAGATATATCTGCTGTTTATCTTTTTTACATTATAGCGAATCTTATGATTCTTTGCAAACGATACATCTTTCTCTGTACAGTGTTTGATAATCCGGACAAGACTGTGTTATAATATGATACATGTACAGCAAGAGGAAAAGGAGTATTTTAACATGAAATATATTTTAGCATCTGCTTCTCCGCGTCGTCGTGAACTGCTGACGCAGGCCGGTCTTTCCTATGAAGTAATTCCATCTGATGTGGAAGAAAAGATCACGCAGACGGTTCCCTGTAAGGTTGTCATGGAACTGGCACATCAGAAGTCATGGAATGTCTATGAGCAATATGTTCAAACGCACCGGGAGGACTTTGTCATCATCGGCGCAGACACGGTAGTTGTATATAATGAAGAGATTCTTGGAAAGCCTGCAGATGAGACGGAAGCACTTGATATGCTTTCTATGTTGTCAGACCGTACACATCAGGTCTATACAGGGGTGTCTCTTACAATCCACAAAAATAATCAGACATATACCCATGATTTTTATGAAAGGACTGATGTGACCTTTTATCCGGTCTCCCGCATAGAACTTCTCTCTTATATTGATACCGGGGATCCACTGGATAAAGCCGGCGCATACGGTATTCAGGGGCCTTTTGCCATTCATATCAAAGAAATATCCGGAGACTATAACAATGTAGTGGGGCTTCCGATCGGAAGACTCTATCAGGAGATGAAAAACCTCAAGATTATGTAAAAAGAGAATTTAATTTATTCAACAAAATACATTGTTTAAAAAAATCACTGTTTGGAGATTTTCTTTCTCCAAACAGTGATTTTTATCCGTTTAAATCTTCTATAATTTCTCGTTTCAAATCTTCAATGTCTTCCTTTAAAATATTTAAGGACAATTCTATATCTTTCTTCTCCATTGCTTCTATAAGTTCTTTATGGCGTTGCGCCTTCGTATCATGTCGATGACTCCAGGACACAGAAAAATACTGGATTGCACCACGGTAAGAAAACTTTAGTGCTCTTTCTACTTCTGCATAAATCTGTGAATTTTCACAAAAACTGCACAAAAGGAGATGAAAGCTTATATTGCTTTTCCAGTGTTTCATCATATTTTTCCCTTCATGAATCTCATTTGCTCGAGAAAGGTTTTCTTTCAAGAGCCGAATATGATGTTCGTTCAATATAAGGAATGTCTTTTTCAACGCTGCCAATTCAAGAATTACTCGTAACTCAACAATATCAGATATCTCTTTTACTGAAATAGGTCTTATCTGATATCCCATTCTCGGACGACTTTCCAACACTTTTTCATTGCAAAGTTCAATCAGCGCTTCTCTTACCGGCGATTTACTGACTCCATACTTTTCAATTAATTCTCGTTCTGTAATAATTTGATTCTGTTGGTAATACCCTTCCGTAATCTCGTTTAAAACCTTTTCGTATATTTGATCTTTTAATTTTATGTTTTCAAACATAGGCGTCTCCTCATTTTGTATGTCATATATATCATATAAATATTCTATAATATTTTAAATAAAATTTCCATATATTTACAAAGCACTATTTTTATTTACTGTTCTTTTCAGCATAATATCTACAATTTTCTGATCTGTTTGCCTCATTCCCTCTCTTCCCAGTATACCTACATTTTTTACTGTTTCATCAGCATCACAGGTAACAATTCCATCGCCACCCACAAATTCTTTATTATTTTGATACATTGTATAACCCAAAAAACCTGCGTCTATGGCTGATGCAATTTTTGCAGCACAAGAAGATTTTGCCCCATCACAAATAATTCCAGATACCACTGCTAATGAATTCACTAATGTATGTGCCACCTCTTTAAATCCTCCGCCTTCCAGATAAGAAATTCCAGCAACACTTGCACACCCTGCATTTACTGCGCCGCAGTATGCAGACAGTCTTCCAATAAATTGTCTTTGATATATTGTAAGTAAATCGGAAATAACAATTGCTCGAATCATTCTTTCCTCGTCATATCCTTTTTCTCTTGCATAAACAATAATTGGAACAGAGGCTGTTATGCCCTGATTTCCACTACCTGAAACGATCACAACCGGAAGGGTACATCCATTCATTCTTGCATCTGAGCCTGCAGCAGCATATGCTCGCGCTTTTTCTCTGACAGAACCATTGGCACAACTAAGTAATGTCTTTCCAACAGCTCCTCCATATTCTTGTTCTATCCCTTCCTCTGCAATTTTCATATTATATTCCACCTGTCTACGAATCAGAGATGCAATATTTTGAAACGGAACATTGTCTGCAAATTTGATAATATTTTCAATTGTAAGAAAATCTTCTCCTTTTTCCTCCTCCAAATGTTTTTCTTTTATATATATTACAGTATCATTCTTTTTTACAAGCACAACATTCATATGCTCTTTTATAATTTTAACTTCAGCCAAATCTTTTCCTGACCATTCTCTTACATCAATTTCAAATACTTCTTCACTTCTACTTGCCATTACATGAATTGGTACATATTGAAGATATTCTATTATATCGTTTATCTGTTCGCAGGTCATATCCTCTATAACTTCCAATTTTTTTTCCGTATTTCCTCCAATAATTCCGGCTGCTACTGCGGCTTCAATTCCACGAAGTCCATTTGTATTCGGAATCGTAACACTTTTAACATTCTTTATAATGTTGTTGCTAACAATAATTTCTATTTTATCAGGTATAGACTCCAATATGTCTCTTGCATAGGCTGCCGCATAAGCAAGAGCAATGGGTTCCGTGCACCCGAACGCCGGAATCAGCTCTTTTTCTAATAATTCAATAAAACACCTATCTTCATATTCCATGCTATACCCTCCTTATACGATTTGACTTAATAATGTTATCAGTTGATCTATCTCGTCTTCTGTATTCCAATAATGGAGAGAAATCCTCACTGTTCCTTCAATTTCAAAAATCTGGCATACACCTGGACAGAAAAAGTGATGTCCCATCATTCCTATTCCATTATGATTTAAATATTCCGCTATTTCTCCACATTTTTTTCCCTTTACTATAAATCCCATTGTACCCCGACGACAAAATACATCCTGTGGACCAATAATTTCAATTTCTTTAATTTCTTTTAATTTATTAAACAGATATTCCATCAATTCAAAAACTCTATTCTCAATTTCAAGAATGCCACCAATTTCGTCAATATATTCTACTGCCCTTGCAATGCCAAAAATGCCCGGATAATTTTTTTCACCATAATTAAAGCGTTGTATATTTTCATAAAACGAAAAATTACTTTCGTTATAATCCCAGACACCGCTATTCCAGGCTGGTACCCATCCATTTAGTTCTACGATTTTTTCTTTTTTTACGTATAAAATTCCCGTCCCAGAAGGCCCTCGAAGATATTTTCTTCCAGATGCTGTCAAAAAATCACATTTAATTTTTTTAACATCAAGCGATACTGCGCCAAGGGATCCTGCTGCATCAACACAATATGGTATTTGATACTTATTAGCAATTTTTCCAATCTTTTCAATGTCCTGTAGTACACCAAGACTATTCGCCACATGCGTTACACTAATCAAAGCCGTATTCTTATCTATTAAGTTTTCCATTTTATGGATATCCAGTATACCTGGTACTTTTGAGGGAATCCATCTGATTTCCAGTCCATACGATTTCGCCACCTGTATCCATGGTGCTGTATTACTGATGAAGCTCATAGAATCTAATATTATATTTTGTCCCTTTTTCCACTGCATTCCTTGTGCAACTATATGAATACCCACAGTACCATTTGGCAAAAGCATAATCTCTTCCTGATCAGCATTAATAAACTTTGCCATTTTCTGTTTTGCGCCATTATATCTTATTGCTGTCAATTCTTCTGCTTTTTTACTAGTTGCTCCGTAACGCATAACCATACGATAATAATCCTGTGAAGCTTCAATAACAGGAATAGGTGGAATAGATGTGGAGGCATGATTGAAATATATGTTTTCACAAGGTGTATCTTCTCTAACCTTTTTTATATCCATAACATTTCCTCTCTTCTATCAAATATGTAAATGACAGGATACTTTATGTCCATCCCCTACATCACACAATTCCGGACGAATTTCTTTACACTTTTTTGTCGCATATCTGCACCTGGTATGGAAAGCGCAACCTTTCGGAACATTTACAGGATTTGGCACATCTCCTTCTAACATAATCCTATTTATGTTCACCTCTGGATCCGGAATCGGAATAGCAGAAAACAATGCTTGAGAATATGGATGCAATGGATTCTCATACAATTCCTCACAATCAGCCATTTCTACAACTTGTCCTAAGTACATGACAATTACTCGATTACATATATGACGGACAACCGACAATCCATGTGAAATAAACATATAAGTTACTCCAAATTCCTTCTGAATATCTTGTAAAAGATTAATAATCTGTGACTGTGTTGAAACATCCAGCGCAGACACAGCTTCATCGCATACAATCAACTCCGGCTTTAAAATCAACGCTCTTGCAATCCCTACTCTCTGTCGCTGTCCTCCTGAACATTCAAATGGATACTTGTCATAAAAATCTTCTGCAAGACCTACAACTTTCAACATTTCATATACTTTTTCTTTAATTTCATCTTTATTTCCTAATCTTTGTATTTTTAATGGTTCACCAATAATATCACCAATTTTCATTCTCGGATTTAAAGAAGTATATGGATCCTGATAGACAATTTGCGCATGTTTTCTAAACTTCCGAAGTTCTTTCCCTTTTAACTTTAGAATATCCTGTCCTTGAAATAAAACTTCTCCAGTTGTTGGTTCAAATAAATGCAAAATTAATTTTCCGAGTGTTGTTTTTCCACATCCAGACTCACCAACAATGCCTATCGTTTCTCCTTTATAAATCTGAAAGCTAATATCATCTACTGCCTTTACTACCCGATGATCTAAAGAAAATGCTCCTGACTTTGCAGAGTAATATTTAGAAACATGACATATATCAAAAAGTAGTTCCATTTTCTATCTCCTCTCTTAACAGATGCAACTTATTATGTTTACGAATAAAGCCAACAAGCAGTCTTTTGTCCGTTCCCCATATCTTTCATATTTGGTCTTTTTTCTTTACATACCGGAAGTGCACATTTACATCTATCACAGAATTTACATCCTTTTATTTTATACTGATCGTTTAACCCTGGTACAGTTCCCTCTATCATAAACAAACGCTCTTGCTTTTTATCAGGTCTTGGAATTGCTCTCAAGAGACCTCTGGTATAAGGATGCAGCGGATTTTTGAAAAACTGTTTAACAGGAGCCTCTTCTACGATATTTCCCGCATACATTACAATAACACGATCAGACATTTCAGCAATAACTCCCATATCATGAGTAATAAACATCATTGCCATATTTCTCTCTTTTTGCAGTCTTTTCAGTATATCTAATATCTGTGCCTGAATGGTAACATCCAATGCCGTCGTTGGTTCATCTGCTATTAATAATCTTGGATTTCCTGCTATTGCCATTGCAATCATCACTCTTTGGCGCATTCCGCCAGAAAGCTGATGCGGATATTCCTTTGCACGTTTCTCAGGCATCGGAATTCCAACCATATCAAGAAGCTCCACCGCACGTTTCCATGCATCTTTTTTACTGATTTTTTCATGATAACGTAAGGATTCTACTATTTGAAATCCACATGTTAATAGTGGGTTTAGAGAAGACAATGGTTCTTGAAATATCATTGTCAGTTCTTTTCCTTCTATTTTCGAAAACTCTTTCTTGCTCATTGCCAATACATCGTTTCCGTCAAACGTAATTGTTCCTGCTGTAACACCTCCTGCACGTTCAGGTATCAAACGCATAACAGACATAGATGTTACACTTTTTCCACAACCAGATTCTCCAACAATCCCAAGCACTTCTCCTTCATTAACGTGGAAAGAAATTCCATCTACTGCTTTTACCGGATGTGATTCTCCCCAGAATTCTGTCACCAGATTATCTACTCTGAGTATTTCTCTTCCCATTTCCTCGCCCCTCTCCTATTTTGATATTAAAATATCATGTGGCAGATCGGTCAGACATTCAGCACCATCTTTTCGAAGAAACAACACATCTTCCAGACGAATTCCAAATTTCCCCGGAAGATAGATACCAGGTTCATTAGAGAAAACATTGCCTTCATGAAGAGCAAGATTATTTCCTATCACAATATAAGGCTCTTCGTGGATATCCAACCCTATGCCATGACCCAGACGATGTGTAAAATATTCTCCATATCCTGCCTGTTCAATAATATTTCGAGCAATCATGTCCAATTCTTCTCCGGTCACTCCAGGTTTTACCTGTTTTGCCGCGCATTCATTAGCTCTTCTCACAATATCATATATTATTTTAAACTCATTCTGTATATTACCAACCGCAACCGTTCTTGTGATATCTGCATAATATCCTTTATAACAACCACCAAAATCAATAATAACAGCATCTCCTTCGCGAATTACGGTATGATCTGCGCTATGATGAGGAAGGGCACCATTTTTTCCTGATGCAACCAGAGGAATTCCACTGCACTCCAATCCTTCCTGACATAAATATTCTCTTAAATTTCTTCCCACTTCTAATTCGGTTTTACCGCATATTCCTTCATTGATTAATCTAATCAATGCATTTCCAGACAATTTCTGTGCAATTTTCAGACATTCATACTCTTCTTCATTTTTTATTGCTCTAATATTGCTGAGTAAAACTCCTGCGGGTATTATTTCTTGATTAAAAAAAATATTACGTAAGCGATAAACCATAATTGCAGGCATTTGATTATTTACCAGAATCTTTTGAATATCTTCCTCTTCTAAATAATGTTTTGTTTTCTTATACGGATCTTCATTCTCCTTCCATCCAACAATGATAACAGACTCTTTTAACTGTAAAGACAAATTCTCTTTTTCAAACTCTGGTACAACGAACCATGCTTTTTCCATTGTTAAAATAAGTAAAACAGGTCTTTCAAGTGAAATTCCACAAAATCCAGTTAAATATCGCAAATCGGAAGATGGAGAAACCACAAGACAATCTGCCCCGATTTTTTTCATTTCGAATCTTACCCGTTCGAACCTTTCAGGAATACTCATAAATTACTCTCCTTATTATCTATATATTTTAGGCATTTGTTAAATGCCGCAACCCATTGATTTTACTGGGTTTTCTCGCTGTTTATATATAAATTTTCTCTCCACTCATGGTAAAATATAAGTAACCACACAAACATCCCACACACGA